>UQRW01000050.1 GCA_900543515.1 uncultured Collinsella sp. | reverse complement strand
AAGAGAAGAGGCGGGGCATGCCCCGCCTCTTACACCACATCTCTGCGCGCTACCATGTCCACCTACATTTTTCGACTTATTCGGCCACCGATGTGCCAGATTGGCTGCAGCAATGCTCAATATAACTTTAGATAAAACTGATTCTGCAGAAACTCCCGTAGAGGAAGAACTGATTCTCGCGGTATTTGACACGATAAAGTACAAATATGAACAGTTCTAATGCTTCTCAAGGTGGCTTTCTTAGCATGCTAGCCGAACATCTCGAAATATGTTGGCGAGCATTGCGTCGATGTCTCCCAACCCACAGAAAATCGCAGAAGCGGCAAGCAGTCATCGAAATTAACGCAAATTGTATTGACATATGAACATACACTCATATAATCGAAAGCAAGTTATATGAGCGCATGTTCATATGAAAGGATATTGCAATGAGCACCCGCGTTGATGAAACGAAACCCGACATCGAGGCCACCGAACCCGCGATCCCCACCACCTGCTCGCCCGAGGACCTTCCCGACGAGGAACTTCTCTACGACCTCGCCGACCTGTTCAAGGTCTTCAGCGACACCACGCGTATCAAGATCCTTTACGCCCTCATGGGCCGCGAGCTCTGCGTGGCAGACATCGCCGAAGCGACCGAAACCTCGCAGTCGGCAGTATCGCACCAGCTGCGCACACTCAAGCAGTCGCACCTGGTTAAATTCCGGCGCGACGGGCGCAATATCCTCTACTCGCTCGCCGACGACCACGTCTACACCATGCTCAACCAGGGCATGAGCCACATCTGCGAATAGCAGCCAACCACGGTACCAGCGCGGCCTGCACCCAAGCCGCAAAAACGGGAAAGGAACCCACCATGAAAAAGCAGTACAAGCTCGATGAGATCGATTGCGCCAACTGTGCGCGCGAGCTTCAGGACGAGCTGGCCAAGCTCGAGGGCGTCAAATCCGTGTCCGTCAACTTTATGACCCAGAAGCTGACGCTCGAGGCCGATGACGCCGAGTTCGACGAGGTCCTCGACCGCGTTGTGGAGTTCACCGCCGACGCCGAGCCGGACTGCGAGATCATTCTCTAGCCAAGGTTTACGCCAACCTGCAAGGCCGCGCTTGCTGCGGCCTTTGCTCGCGAAATTATATGAGCGAGTGTTCATACATTCAAATGGGAGGTTTGAATCATGGCAGCTGCCGATCCCAAAAAGAAAAAGAAGAAGCGCAAGAAGAAGGAGTCCCTTGAGCATAAGCGCAACCGTATCCTGGTAGCGCTAGGCATATTTGCGGTGGTGTACGCCCTCGACGAGCTCGGTACCCTTACCGCCGCATTCGGCACCCCGGGTGACGTCTATGCCAGCCTCGTGCTGTTCCTGGTGCCGTTCCTAATTGCCGGCTACGACGTACTCCAGAAGGCGTTCAGCAACATCCGCCGCGGCAAGGCGTTCGACGAGAGCTTCCTCATGGCCGTCGCGACCATCGGCGCGTTTGCCATGGTGCTCTTCCCCGATACCGACCCGCACATGGCCGAAGGCGCCGCCGTCATGCTGTTCTACCAGGTCGGCGAGCTGTTTCAGGCGTACGCCGTGGGCAAGAGCCGCAAGTCGATCAGTGCCATGATGGACATCGCGCCCGACTACGCTAACGTCGAGCAGCCCGACGGCACACTCGAGCAGGTCTTCCCCGATGACATCGCCGTCGGCACCGTGATCGTGGTCAAGCCCGGTGAGCGCGTGCCTATCGACGGCGTCATCGTCGAGGGCGAGACACAGCTCGATACCGCCGCCCTTACCGGAGAGTCGGTCCCCCGCCCGGCCAAAACTGGAGACGATATCATCAGCGGCTGCATCAACATGACGGGTCTCCTCCACGTGCGCACCACCAAGCCCTTTGGCGAGTCCACCGTCGCGCGCGTCCTGGAGCTCGTAGAAAACGCTAGTGAGAAGAAGGCACGCACCGAGAACTTCATCACGCGCTTCGCCCGCGTCTACACGCCCGCTGTCACCGGCGCGGCCGCGGTACTCGCGCTCGGCGGTGGCTTGGTCACCGGCGCCTGGTCCGACTGGATCCTGCGCGGCCTGACCTTCCTCGTCGTCAGTTGCCCATGCGCGCTCGTGATCAGCGTGCCGCTCAGCTTTTTTGGCGGCATCGGTGGCGCATCCAAGCTGGGCGTCCTCATCAAGGGCTCTAACTACCTCGAGACGCTCGCGGATGTGGACACCGTCGTCTTTGACAAGACCGGCACGCTCACCAACGGCACGTTTTCGGTCGTGGCGGTACACCCCGAGGCAGGCTATACCGAGCAGTCGCTGCTCGAAGTCGCGGCCCTTGCCGAGTCATTCTCCGACCATCCCATCGCGCAGTCGGTGCGCACCGCCTTCCAGGGCGAGCTCGATCCCAAACGCGTAAGCGACTCCACCAATGACGCGGGCCATGGCGTGACGGCGATTATCGACGGCAAGCGCGTCATCGTCGGCAATGCCAAGATGCTTGCTGTGGCCGGTATCGAAGCGCCCAATTGCGAGATCGTCGGCACCATCCTCCACGTGCTGGTCGATGATACGTACGCCGGCCACATCGTAATTGCCGACACCATAAAGACCGATGCCGAGCAAACGATTCGCGACCTGCACGCCGCCGGCGTCAAGCGCACCGTCATGCTCACGGGCGACCGTGAGGAGGTTGCGGCGTCTGTAGCCAAGCAACTCGGTCTCGACGAGTTCCACGCGCAGCTGTTACCGGGTGATAAGGTCGAGCGTGTCGAGGCGCTGCTTGCAGCAGAATCGGGCAAGGGCAAGCTCGCCTTTGTAGGCGACGGTATCAACGACGCACCCGTGCTTACCCGCGCAGACGTTGGCATCGCCATGGGCGCTATGGGCTCGGACGCCGCAATTGAGGCGGCGGACGTCGTGCTCATGGATGACAAGCCGTCCAACATCTCCCGCGCGATCCGCGTGGCGCGCAAGACCATGTCGATTGTTTGGCAGAACATCATCTTTGCGCTGGGCATTAAGTTGCTGATTCTGGTGCTTGCGGCACTGGGCATCGCCAACATGTGGCTTGCTGTGTTCGGCGACGTGGGCGTGGCGATTATCGCCATCCTGAATGCCATGCGCGCGATGGGTGTCAAGAACCTGTAGCGTTCGTGGGCTGTCCGGCCGGGACCGGGCTTGGTTTTGAAAACGTCCTCGCGCATGAGGCCCGTCTTTCCTGCTCCTGCGGAGCAACGGAAAGGCGGGCCTCGCGCTGTGGAGTGTTTTCAAAACCAAACCCGGCCCCGGCCTGCGGTGACGTAGGTGGCAGTTCTTGGGCATCGCTTGCTGGCGGGGTTCCTTTGCTGAAATGGACTTGGCCGAAAGGACCGCTGGTCCCGGTCGCTGGTTCGCGCTTTGCGCGAACTCCGCGCTACTGGGGGTTCGTTAGGATTCCGCCGCTTGGCCCGTCGCCTCGCCCCGGTTCAGCATCGCCCTCAGTTTCTCGAAGCTTTCCTCGCTCAGGCAGTGCTCCATGTGGCAGCCCTCTTGCGACGCGACCTCAGCCGAAACACCCGCATCCTCCAGCAGCCCCACGAAAAAGCAGTGACGCTCCCACATTTGGCGAGCGACCTCCAGACCACGCTCCGTCAGATGAACGTCGCGCTTGCCCATTTCGACATAGCCGTTGCTTTCCAGCGTCGCCATGGCCTTGGAAACGCTCGCCTTGGTTACGCCGAGGTACTCCGCAACGTCGATCGAGCGCACGATGCCCTGGCGTTCCGACAGAACGTAGATCGATTCGAGATAGTCTTCTCCGGATTCACGTAGGGCCATGGGCCGCCTTTCGCGATGATTGCTAGTTAGCCTTTGGATACTTTCCACGGCTTACTTTACCGCAAAAGTTGCCCATGTCTTACTACTTTGCCTAAAAGTTAGCCGTGTTTCACAAAACGAGCGGGACGAAAACAAAATGGGAACACGCCCCGCAAGGAGTGTCCCCAAGTGCCGAGCCGCAGCTATAGCAGTCCAAAGTACTTCGCGGCGTTGTAGATGCCGTCGTCGTCCACGGCGGTCGTCACATAGGTCGCCGCAGCCTTCACCGTGTCCTGCGCGTTGCCCATGGCCACGCTCGTGCCCACGGCGGCAAACATCGACAGGTCGTTCTCGCCGTCGCCAAAGGCAATCGCCTCGCTCGCGTCGATACCAAGCCGCTCGAGCGTCGCCGCCACGCCCAGGTCCTTGCCGCCGTTAGCGGGAATAATGTCGCAGAATAGGTCGCACCAGCGCGTGGTGAGCGAATGCGACACGGCGTCGGTCACGATATGCTCGTCGACCGGGTCCACAAAGGCGCAAAACTGGTAGACCGGTGCGTCAAAGGCGTGCTCAAACGGCTCCTCGTGGTAGACGATTCCCGCGTTGCTGCCAGCCGTCACCACGCGCTCGGACAGGCGGTTCACAAACGAGTTCTCGCCCTGCATGCACAGCGAGTCGTAGCGCCCCTGCGCCACCTGGTCCACAATCACCGCGACGTCGTCCGAATCGATCGGGCAGCTGCGGTAAACCCCCTCGGCATCAAAGCAGTGCTGGCCCGAAAGCGTAATGTACGCATCCCAGCCCAGGTCGAACAGCCAGTCCGGCATCTGGTAGGTCGGACGGCCCGTGGCGATCACGCACGCAATCCCCTGCTCGTGAAAGCTGTCGAGCACCTGCTGCGCCGACGCCGGAATCCGGTGGGTCTTAAAGCTCAGCAGCGTGCCGTCGATATCGAAAAATGCGGCTTTGATCATTCTCGCCTACTCCTCGCCCTCGAGCTTTTCGCTCGCCTCGAGCCACGCCATCTCCAGCTCGTCCATGGCAGCGTGAGCCTCGTCGATCTTTGCCTGCTGCTCGCCGAGCGCCGTGTAGTTGGTGGGATCGACTTGGGCCATTGCTGCCTCGGCCTCCTCAACGCGGGTGCGCTGCGTCTCCATCTTGCGCTCGAGCGAACTCACCTCGCGGCGGAGCTTCTGGCGCTCGGCGTTGGACAGGCCGTTGGGCTGACCGCTCGACTTGGGCTTTTCGGCCGCAGCTGCCGCGGCACCGGTGTCGAACGTGCCGGTCTTGGCGCTCGGCGCGCCCACGGGCTCGCCCTCGGCGGTAGCGTTGCACAGGCGCAGGTACTGGTCCACGCCACCGGGCATATGCGTCAGGTGGCCGTCGAGCAGCGCCCACTGCTGGTCGGTCACGCGCTCCATCAAAAAGCGGTCGTGCGTCACCAGGATCAGCGTGCCGGGCCAGCCGTCCAGCAGGTCCTCGACAATCGCGAGCATGTCGGTATCCAGGTCGTTGCCCGGCTCGTCCAAGATGAGCACGTTGGGCTCGTCCAGAATCGTCAGCAACAGCGACAGGCGACGGCGCTGGCCGCCCGAAAGATCGCCGATGCGGCTCCAGAGCTGCTGCGTCGTAAAGCCCAGGCGCTCGCAAAGCTTCTCGGGCGAAGTCTCCTTGCCGTCGATGACGTAGTACTTCTTATAGTGGCTGAGCACCTCGCGGATCGTGTCGCCCATGTAGGGCTCGAGCTCCTCGAGCTGCTGCGACAACACACCAAAGCGCACCGTCTGGCCAATCTTTACACGGCCGCTCAGGGGCGCGATCTTGCCCTGAATCACGTCGAGCAGTGTCGACTTGCCGGCGCCGTTCTCGCCCAAAAGACCATAGCGGTCGCCCGCGCCGATGAGCCAGGTCACATCGGTGAGCACCTGCTTGGGCGCGCCGTCGGTATCGGCATAGCCGGCGTCCACGTCGACCACATCGATAACCTGCTTGCCCAGGCGGCTCACGGCCAGGCGCTTGAGCTCCAGCTCGTCACGCACGGGCGGCACGTCGGCGATCAGCTCACGAGCGGCATCCACGCGAAACTTGGGCTTGGTGGAACGAGCCTGGGCACCGCGGCTCAGCCACGCGAGCTCCTTGCGCGCCATGTTGCGACGGCGCTCCTCGGTAACGGCGGCCATGCGGTCGCGCTCCACGCGCTGCAGGATGTATGCCGAATAGCCGCCCTCGAAGGGATCGACCTGGCCGTCGTGGACCTCCCACATGCTGGTGCAGACCTCGTCCAAGAACCAGCGGTCGTGCGTGACCACGAGCATGGCACCCTGGCCGCGCTGCCAGCGGGCCTTTAAGTGACGCGCGAGCCAGTTGATGGTGCGCATATCCAGGTGGTTGGTGGGCTCGTCGAGCATGAGCACGTCGTAATCGCCGATCAGCAAGCGCGCGAGGTCCACGCGACGGCGCTGACCGCCCGAAAGCTCGCCCACCGTGCCCTCCCAGGGCACATCGCTGATGAGGCCGGCGAGGATCTGGCGCGTGCGGGGGCTCGACGCCCACTCGTACTCGGGGGCGTCGCCCACAACGGCATGATGCACGGTATCAGTATCGACCAGGTTGTCCTTTTGGCCGAGCAGACCGATCGTCGTGCCGCGGCGGTGCGTCACGCGTCCGTCGTCGGGCTCCAGCGTGCCAGCGAGCACGCTCAGCAGCGTCGACTTGCCGTCGCCGTTTTTACCGACAATACCAATGCGGTCGCCCTCGCCCACGCCGAGCGTCACGCTATCGAAAATATGCTTGGTGGGAAACTCTAGGCTGACGGAATCGCATCCCAAAAGAATCGCCATATGCCCTGCTCCTTCGTAGAAATTCAACGTTGTCCATGATAGCAGCGAGCCCCACCCCAAACCACCACGAAGGCGCCTGTCCCCTTTGTGGTGGTCGTTTCGGTCGCAGAGTAAAAGGCGGGCCATCTCCCACAAGAGATGACCCGCTTCTCCAATCAGTCCCGCGGCAACCGTGGCCGCCGCGGGCCTCAAGCATGTCCCGGACTAGGAGAACATGCCGGTGAGGTAATCATTCAGCCGCTTATCCTTGGGCCGTTGGAAAATCTCGTCAGTCTCGTCGTACTCGACCATATCGCCCATGTAGAAGAACGCCGTGCGGTTGGACACGCGCGACGCCTGCTCCATGTTGTGCGTCACGATGACTATGGCGCGGTCGGCAACGATCGACGACATAAGGTCCTCGATCGCCAGCGTCGAGATGGGGTCGAGCGCCGAGCAGGGCTCGTCGAACAAGATCACGTCGGGGTTGAGCGCCAGCGTGCGCGCGATGCACAGGCGCTGCTGCTGACCGCCCGAAAGCGCATAGGCGCTCTTGTCGAGCTTGTCCTTGACCTCGTCCCACAGCGCCGCGCCGCGCAGGCTCTCCTCGACCATGCGGTCGAGTTCGTCGCGGTCGGTGATGCCGTGGCGCCTAGGCGCAAACGTGATGTTGTCGCGAATGGACTTGCGAAACGGGTTGGGCTGCTGGAACACCATGCCAATGGAGCGACGCAACTCGTAGGTGTTCTCGGTCTTGGTGTTCACGTTGCGCCCGCGATAGTTGATCTCGCCCTCCACGCGGCAGCCGCGAATCTCGCGATTCATAAGGTTGAGGCTACGCAAGAAGGTCGACTTACCGCAGCCCGAAGGCCCGATGAGCGCCGTGATCTCGCCCTTGTGAAAGTCGAGCGACGTGTCGTGCAGGGCATGGTGGTCGCCATAGTACACGTTGACGTCCTTGGTGGAGAGCACGACCTCGTCGCTCACGGCCTTGCCGCTCACGCGCACGCGCTTCTCGCTCTCCCCCACACTCGATAGAAAGTCCTGGGTGTCGGACGCGGCCGCTTCGGTTGCGGGCGTTGCATTTATCTCGCTCATTCGGCCGTCATCTTCCTTGCCAGTTGCTTGCCCACAATGCGGGCGATTACGTTAAACAGCAGCACGCAAATCATCAGCAGCGCCGCGGTGCCCCAGACGATCTGCTGGGCCTCGGGGCTGCCTTCGCCATAGATCTTGTAGATGTGCACGGCGAGCGACTCGCCGGGGCGGAACACGTTCCAGGCGCAGGTGGGGCTCGACAGGTTAAAGCTCAAGAAGTTCAGGCGAACCGGCGAGCTCATGCCCGAGGTAAAGAGCAGTGCTGCGGCCTCGCCAAACACACGGCCGGCCGAAAGCACGATGCCCGTCACGATAGCGGGCATGGCCTCGGGGATCAGGATGTGCAGCGTGGCCTCCCAGCGAGTGAGGCCCATGGCCAGGCACGCATCGCGCTGGGCCTGCGGCACGTCCTCGAGCGCCTGCTGGATCACGCGCACCAGGATGGGGATGTTGAACATGGTGAGCGCGACGGCGCCGGAGATGATGGAGTACTTCCAGCCCAGCTGCACCGAGAACACCAGAAAGCCGAACATGCCGACGACGATGGAAGGCAGCGAGGACAGCGTCTCGATGGCGGTAGAGGCGATGTCGCGGATAGGGCCGTTCGGCGCGTACTCAACCAGGAAGACCGCTCCGCCTAGGCTGATGGGCACCGAGATGATCAGAGTGATCAGCAGCAGGTAGAACGAGTCGAACAGCTGGTAGAGCACGCCGCCCTGCGTTCCGTTGGCGCGCGACGGCTCTGTGAGAAAGCCCGGCTGGAACAGCGTCGAGATGCCCTCGAACAGGATATAGGCCACCATGGAGATGACGATGAGCATGACGATGGCGACGATCGCCGTCAGCACGCCCGTGGCGATGCGATCCTGCTTTTGGACACGCCCGAGCCTCGCCTCGTCGATGTGGATGCGCGTGCTAGCCACGAGCCTTCGCCCCCTTGCGGCCAATGAGATGGATGATCAGGATGAAGATGAGGCTCATGCCCATCAGCAGCAGACCGAGTGCCCACAGGACGTCGTCCTGGGCCGAGCCCTCGGCGTAGACCGCCATGGACGTGGTGAGCGTGGTGGTGATGGTCGAAGCCGGCGACAGCAGCGACGTCGGCATGGCCTCGATGCCGCCGATGACCATTCGCACGGCGAGCGTCTCGCCAAAGGCGCGGGTCATGCCCAAGATAACCGCGGTCATGAGCGACGGCATGGCGGACTTGAGCACCACGTGCCAGATGGTCTGCCAGCGGGTGTAGCCCAGCGCGAGCGAGCCCTGTCGGTAGCCGTCGGGCACGGCGCGCAGGCCATCGACCGAAAGCGTGGTCATCGTCGGCAGAATCATGACCGCCAGCACGATGGCGCCGGGCAAGATGCCCAGGCCCGTGCTCACGTGGAAAACGCTCTTCATAAGACCGACGACCACGTGAAAACCGATCAGGCCAAAGACGACCGAGGGGATGCCGGTCAAAAGCTCAATGAGCGGCTGAAAGATCTTAGAGCCAAACTTAGGGCTAATCTCGACCGCAAAGATGGCAGAGCCGATGGCGATGGGCAGCGCGATAAGCGTGGAGAGTACCATGACCGCAAACGAGGTGACGATCAGGGGCAGGGCGCCGGTATAGGGCAGGCCGTTTTCGGCTGTGTTGGCCAGGTCCCACTTGGTGCCGGTGAAAAACTCGACGACCGAGACGCCGTCCTTGACAAAAGCCGAGAGGCCCTTTTGGGCGACCATAAAGATGAGCGCGGCAACGACAAGCGTCACGAGCGCTACGCACGCGCCCGTGACGCCCAGGCCCACGTTCTCAAGGTCGCGCTTTGGCAGCTGTTTTGCCATTGCAAACCTTTCCGGGGCGATTACTTATTTAGCAGAGACCTTGCCGCTGGCGTCCTTGACGACCTTCATGGCAGAGACGGGGATGAAGCCCTGCTCCTCGACGAGCTTGCCCTGGACGTCGTCGGAAAGCATGAACTCTAGGAAGGCCTTGGTGGCCTCGTCGGCGTCCTTGGAGCAGTACATGTGCTCGGTAGCCCAGATCTTGAAGGAGTCGTCGGTGACGTTTGCGCTCTTGGGCTCCACGCCCTCGACCTTGATGGCGTTGAACTTGGAGTCATCGAAGTGCGAGAAGTCGAGGTAGGAGATGGCATTGTCGGTGCTGCCCATCTGAGTCTGAACGTCGCCGGACTTGTCGAGCTCGGCGTCGCCCTTAAAGTCGACAGCCTCGTCGCCAAAGACGGCAGCCTCGAAGGTGGCGCGGGTACCGGAGCCGGCCTTGCGGTTGAGAACGACGATAGTAGCGTCGTCGCCGCCGACCTCCTTCCAGTTGGTGATCTGGCCAGAGAAGATGCCCTTGAGCTGCTCGAGGGACAGATCGTCGACCTTGACGTTCTTGGAGACGACGGGGCCCATGCCCACGACGGCGACCTCGTGGTCGACGAGGTTCTTGACTTGATCGGCCTCAAGCTTGGTCTCGGCGAAGACGTCGGAGTTGCCGATGGCAACGGTGCCGGCGGCGACAGCGGTCAGGCCCTTGCCCGAACCGTTACCCGAGCCGGAGACGGAGACATCGGGGTTGGCGTCCATGAACTTCTCGGCAGCGGCCTCGACGAGAGCCTGGAACGAAGAGGCACCGTCGTAGGTCACCTCGCCGGAGACGGACTCGGCAGCAGCGGCGCTACCCTTGTCGGCGGCGTCGGATGCGCCAGAGCCGCCGCAACCAACGAGACCGAGACCGACGATGCTGGCAAGACCACCAGCGAGGCCGAGGAACTGACGACGAGAATAAGCCTGATCGAGCATGATCTTCCTTTCATACATGCGAATCGCGGGCACCCTGCCCGCTTTGCTGTTTGGAAAGATACGACCCCGACCGGGCAGCGCCCGCGCCAACTGCGGTTTTTTACGGGCATCTGATAGACCCTTACCGCAAGCGCAGCACGGCCTTTACAAACGAATAACAAACCCGCCACCAAGCATGACCCGCCTTTTACACCAATAAAAACAAAGTTGCGGTGAAATAGTTCCTGCTTGGCCATCAAATGGCCCATTCTAGGAACTATTCCACCGCAACTTAGATTGGGAAACCGCGAGACCTTAAAGCTCTAATTCATTCAAACGGAGGATCGCAACAATATAGATCTTGAGCGCCTGCTTGAGCTGTTCCTCGTTGGCGCACTCGTTGGGGCCGTGCATCTGGCCGCCCCACGAGGGCAGCTCCAGGCCGGTCTCCTCGGGGCCAAACGAGACGGCGCGGGCAAAGTTGCGCGCGTACGTGCCGCCGCCCATGGCAAAGGGTTCAGCATGCTTGCCGGTGAACTCGTTATAGGTATCGATAAGCGCCTTCACGGCCGGATCATCGGCAGAGACCGAGAACGGCACCTTCGCGCGACCCAGCTGGCACGTCACGCCGAAACGGCCCACGAGCGGATCGAGCTGCTCGCGGATGGTATCGGCACTCGTGCTGTCGGGGAAGCGCACGTCGATGACCTGCTCGATATGGCCATCCGCCACGCGGATGACGCCAGCGTTGCAGGTAAGCGGGCCAAACGCCGGACTCGTCGCATCGATACCCAGGCCGCGGCCATAGGCGTCCGCATGCACAAAGGCCAAAAACTTGACAAACTCGTGCTCGGCGGGCGTCAACAGGCGCTTGTCACGGGCGCCAAACGCGTCCTCGGCCTCGCGCAGATACGCCACCATCAGGCCGACAGCGTTGATAGTGCCCTCAGGCATCGAGGCATGACCGCCAATGCCGTGGGCGAAAATCTGCGCATGCCCGTTATCGAGTGCTGTGATCCCCAAACGATCGGCGTTCTCGACCGGAGCAGGCAGCTCATCGGCGGCAATCGCGAGCTCGCAGATAGACTGCGACGGAATGGCGTTGCTCGCCTCGGCACCGCTCCACGACACAATGCGCCCGCCGTCGATCTTGGGGCTCACAAACGTCGCCCCAAACTGGCCCTTCTCGGCATTGCAGACCGGGAACTCGGCATCGGGCGTAAACAGAAAGTCGGGGTCTGCGTGGTTCTCCAGATAATGATGAACGTCGGACATACCAACTTCCTCATCGCAACCCAGCAACGCGCGGAAGGTATAACGAGGGACAATCCCATGTTTGAGCAGATAGGCGCCGGCGTAGAGCGACAGCACCGCCGGACCCTTGTCGTCGATCACGCCGCGACCGAGCAGCCAGCCTTCGCGACGCTCCATCGCAAACGGATCGGTATTCCAACCGGGGCCGGCGGGCACCACGTCCACGTGGCAGATGGTCGCGAGCTGCTTGTCGCCGCGACCCGGGATATCGGCAATGCCCACATAGCCCTCGTCGTCGCTCGTCTGATAGCCGAGCTTTTGCGCAATGCCGAGCGCGCAATCGAGCGCATCACGGACCGGGCGGCCAAACGGCGCACCGGGCTCCGCATCGGCAGCAACGGCCACAGACGGATAGCTCACCAGCTGCTCGATATCGGCGACGACATCTTCCCAGACCTCGTCGACATACTCGGCAACGCTCTGCTCCACCTGATTCATGGACGACCTCCTTACCAATGAGCGACGGGTACGCCCGCCCCTCACATTACGTCTATTAGATAGCGAAAAGTTTAGCAAGCTCGGCCACCGAGTGCACCACCGCATCGGCGCCCGCCGCCTCGTGCTCGCCCGGCGCCGCCGCACCCGAATAGATGCCGATGCACGGCACGCCCATCGCGTGCGCGCCCTCCACATCGTTAAAGCGATCGCCGATCATCACGGCATCGTCGGCCGCCGCACCCAGGGCCGCCAGGGCATCGCGGACCGAATCGGCCTTGGTCTCGCGCCCCTGCGGCGGATTCATGCCAACCACGGCTTCGAACTGGCAAAGCCCCAGCTCATGCACCATATCGATGCACTTCGCCTCCATGCGCGACGTCGCCACGGCCATACGCTTGCCCTGGGCGGTCAACCCATCCAGCAGCTCGGGAATCCCATCGAACACGGGGTACTCCTCCGGCCCCAGCTCATCAAAAAAGGCACGGTACTCGTCGGCCACCACAAGCGACTCCTCGCGGGAAAAGCCGTAAAAGTCGTGGAAGCTCTTCCACAGGGGCGGCCCGATCATGCGGCGCAGGTCACCCATCTGCGCCTCAGAAAACCCGCGCGCAGCCAGCGTCTTGCGCGTCGAGGTCATCACCGCCCGGCCCGTATCTGCCACCGTGCCGTCAAAATCGAACAGCACAATCGGCCGTCTGCATATCTCCAGCGCCTCCATCGGCATCCCTCTTCCCCAGTTGGTGATTTCCACACTTACACTTCAAACTGTTGACTATTCAACAAATAAAGCTGGCAATGTGGAACGACTCCACTATACTTGTCGCACTTTGCTCTCAGAAGGCGGCGCGCAAGCGCCCCAACGAAAGGTGCAATTATGTCTTTTGCCATCATAACCGACTCCACGTCGGACATCTCCCCCGCCCGCGCCCAAGAGCTCGGCATTTACGTGATTCCGCTGCATGTAATTATCGAAGGTGAGGACCTGCTCGACCAGGTGCAGATCACCGCCGAGGAGTACGTCGCCCGCATGGCAGGCTCCGAGCAGCTACCGCACACCTCGCAGCCGAGCGCCGGTGAGTTCAAGGCGCTCTTTGATCGCGTGCTCGCCGACGGCCACGACAGCGCCATCTTTATCTCGCTGTGCAGCGAGTGGTCCGCCTGCTATGCCAACGCCAGCTTGACGGCCGAAACACACGAGCTCGACGTGCGCTGCATCGATTCGCGCACCGGCTCGGGCGCCGAGGGCCTGCTGGTGGAGTACGCGCTGGCCATGCGCGAGGACGGCCGCAGCCTGGACGAGACCGAGGCGCAGATCCGCGCGACGCTGCCCGATGCCCATCTGCTGCTGATTCCGCGCACGCTCGAGAACCTGGTCAAGAACGGCCGCGCGCCCAAGCTCGCCGGCCAGCTGACGCAGATGCTCAACATTCGCCTGGCCGTTTCGCCGGAGTGGAAATCGGGCGAGATCAAGGCCATCAAAAAGGGCCGCGGCGCCAAGCGCATCGTTGCCAACACCATGGCCGACTGCCTCGCGTTTTTGGCTGAACACCCGGGTTCGAGCGTACGCGTGCTCACAACCGGTGCCGCTGAGGAGCAGGAGCTCGTCAACCAAGCGCTCGCAGGCCAGGACTACGTAGACGCCGGCACCGGCCCCATCGGCTGCACCATCGCAACCCACGTAGGCGTCGACGCCATCGCCATCAGCTACTGCCCCCGCTACCAGCCAACTCGCTAGGGCGTCCACATCAGTTGCGGTGAAATAGGGACTGTTTTTGGCTTATCAGCCGCAAATCAATCCCCATTCCACCGCAACTTCTTTTGCTGAGCCATCCATATACAAGATATGCTGACGATCGGCGCATTCCCAGCTGTTTGGGGGAGCTTCGACTAGCCCCTAGCGGTACCCGGTGGGCAAAAAATGGCAAATATGAGTACTGTCATAAATTTAGTAACAGCAAAATGTCGCTGAAATTGCCCGCTTCCACCGATTTCAAGGGTCGCGCGCGCAGACGTGGTGTAAGAGTGTCCTGAGGTCCGTCGCTGCAAGTC
>UQRW01000049.1 GCA_900543515.1 uncultured Collinsella sp. | reverse complement strand
GGGCCTTGGTCGCTAGGACGGCGGAACCAACTACTCTACCGTGACGCTCTTGGCCAGGTTGCGGGGCTGGTCAACGTCGCAACCTCGCAGGATGGCTACCTCGCGAGCGAGCAGCTGCAGCGGAACGCTCGCCGTGATGGGGCTGAACACGTCGCGGACTGCCGGCACGCGGATAATGCAGTCGGCGATCTTGTTGATCTCCTCGTCGCCCTCGGTGGCAACGACGATGACCTTGGCACCGCGCGCCTTGCACTCCATAAGGTTCGACACGGTCTTGTCGTAGGTGGCACTCTTGGTTGCCACGGCGATGACAGGGAAGCCCGGGTCGATCAGGGCGATGGGGCCGTGCTTCATCTCGCCGGCGGCGTAGGCCTCGGCGTGCAGGTAGCTGACCTCTTTGAGCTTGAGCGCGCCCTCGTAGGAAATAGCGGCACCCATGCCACGGCCCACGAACAGCGCCGACTGCGCGTCCTTGCACAGCAGGGCGGCCTCATGCACGGCCTCGGTTTGGGTATCCAAAATCCACTGGATCTGCTCGGCCGTATCGGAAAGCTCGCGGAACAGCATGCGTGCCTGTTTGGTGGTCAGGCGGTACTTGACCTGCGCCAGCAGCAGGGCCAGCAGCGTCAGGCTCACAACCTGGCCGATGAAGCTCTTGGTCGAGGCGACCGCGATCTCCTTGTTGGCCTTGGTGTAGATGACGCCGTCACTCTCACGCGCCACGGGGCTGCCCACCACGTTGGTGATGCCGAAGACCTTGGCGCCCTTGATGCGCGCGTCGCGGATGGCGGCGAGAGTGTCGGCCGTCTCGCCCGACTGGGACACGGCCACGACGAGCGTCGTCGGCGTGATGATGGGGTTGCGATAGCGGAACTCGCTGGCCGCCTCCACCTCGGTGGGGATGCGAGCCCAGCCCTCAATGAGATTCTTGGCAATGAGGCCAGCGTGATAGCTGGTGCCGCAAGCGATCACGTAGACGCGGTCGATGTCGTTGAGTTCCTCGAGCGAAAGGCCCAGCTCGTCGATGTCGAGCTCGCCGGCCGGCGTCATACGACCAACCAGCGTGTCGCGCACGACGCGCGGCTGCTCGTGGATTTCCTTGAGCATAAAGTCGGGATAACCGCCCTTTTCTGCCATGTCCAGGTCCCAGTCAATGTGGGTGACCTTGGGCTCGATAACGTTGCCGGCCTCGTCGGTGTACTCGACGCCTGCGGGCGTGAGCTTGGCAAACTGACCGTCCTCGAGCACCACGACATCGCGGGTGGCGTCGATGAGCGCGATGACATCGGAAGCAACATAGGAGCCGGTTTCGCCCACACCGACTACGATCGGGGAATCCTTGCGGGCCACGGCGATCACGCCGGGCTCGTCAGCGCACACGGCGGCCAGACCATAGGCACCGACCACGTGGGTGCAAGCCTCGCGCACGGAGGCCATCAGGTCGTGCGTCTCGGCATAAGCCTCTTCGATCAGATGCGCGAAGACCTCGGTATCGGTCTCGCTCTTAAAGTGGTGGCCGCGACCCTCCAACTCTTCGCGCAGCTCGGCGAAGTTCTCGATGATGCCGTTGTGGACGATGGCGATACGACCGTCGCAGCTGGTGTGGGGGTGAGCGTTAACGACGGAGGGCTTGCCGTGGGTGGCCCAACGGGTGTGGCCGATACCGCAGGTAGCGTCGCTGTCGATATTGGAAAGCTCGCTCTCCAAGCCCGCGACCTTACCCACGCGGCGGATGACATCGAGGTGCGCCGCGGCGCCCTCGCCCACCTCGAGCGCGACGCCCGAGGAGTCATAGCCGCGATACTCCATACGCTTGAGGCCCGTGACCAGGATGTTCTTTGCAATATCAGAGCCGGTGTAGCCGACAATTCCGCACATAGGATAAATCCCTTCGTCCGCTTGACTGCAAAACGTCCACGCACAGGGGGCGCTGAGACGCATAACGTTCGAGTATTGTACTCACGCAAACGCAAGCTGATATACCAGAAGTGGTATCTCAACTTAGATACCACTCGATGCACACACGTCCAGCCGGTCCAAACCACCACAAAGGTACCTGCCCCCTTCGTGGTGGTCGCGCTGGCAACGGCGTTTCCCCAGATAAACCTGCCAAAATAAACCTGTCCCTTTTTGGTAGGTTTGGGATGCTACAATCTGGCTTGTACTTGAAACGCATCAAAGGGGCCGCTATGGCAAAGGTAAAAATCAGCGACGTCGCGCGCGAGGCCGGGGTTTCGTTGGGCACGGTTTCCAACGCGCTCAACCACCCCGAAAAGCTGCGCCCCGAGACCCTCAAGCTCATCAACGAGACCATCAATCGCCTTGGCTACCTGCCCAACCAAAGCGCCCGTCAGCTCGCGGGCGGCGCCACCAAGTCCTTTGGCCTGGTGCTCCCCCGTCTCGATCACGGCTTTTCGCTCCAAATCGCCAGCGGCGCCCACAACGAGGCCCGCAAGCACGGCTACGACTTGCTCATCGCCAACGCCGATAACGACGATATTCTCGAGGATCATTACCTGCGCTACTTTATGGGCACCCAGATGTCCGGCGTCATGGTTCAGCCCATGGCATCCCCCGACTGGCACCCCGCCATGACCAAGATGCCCGTGCCGATCGTCCATCTGGACATCCATTGCTCCGAGCCCGGCTACTACGTAGCGGCCGACAATGAGGCCCAGGGTCGCATCATTGCCGAACTTGCCATCGCCCGCGGCGCGCACCATATTGTCGTCGTCGGCCGAGCAGCATTTATGCAACTCACCCTGCGCGTCCTTGGCATTCATAAGGCGCTCGCCCTGCACCCCGATATCAAGATCGAAGTCATCGACGCCGGCGAATGGAATACCGCCGCCGACGGCTACGGCATCGGTGCCCAAATCGCCGAGCGCCCCGCGGACGAACGTCCCGATTTTGTCGTCGGCCTGACCGATGTGTTGGCCTCGGGCGTCGTTTCGGCACTGGTCGACAAGGGCATCTCTGTCCCCGGGCAAGTACGCGTGGCCGGATGCGACGGCAACCCGCTCGCTTGGAGCGGATCGGTCCCGCTCACTACGGTAGCGCCCCCGGGCTACGAGATTGGCCGCAAGGGCGTTCAATTGCTCATGGAGCAAATTGAGAACAAGGCCCCGGCAAAGACCAAGCATATCCGTGTCGGCTCCGCAGCGCGTACCGTCACCGCAGTCGCCGCCGAGGATATCAACCGCCAAGAACTGGTACGTCCGTTCCTACTGGAACGCGCCAGCACCCAGGCAAGCAGCCAGACCGACGCCACGGCCATCAACCTCGGTGCGTATCTATAGCACGCCCGCGAGTATGCTAAGTCGCCGCTTAAGCAAAAGGGGCCCGACCATTGCCGGACCCCTTTTGCTTAAGCGCAAACGTGAGCAATCGCTCGTTTCAACGCCGCAATTTTCTAGCGCACAGTCTTGATTGCCGCCGCCAGGTCGAACAACGTATCGAGCACGGCCTCGCAGCCATCCACCACGTCCTGCGGCAGCGGCACAATATCGGGGACGGCAAAGACGTGGCAGCCGGCCGTGATGCCCGAGACGCAACCATTGCGCGAATCCTCGACCACGGCGCACTCCTCGGGGGCAAAGCCCGCACGCTCGCAGGCGAGCAGATACATCTCGGGGTCGGGCTTGCCGTGCACGACGTCCTCGCCACACGTTACCGTTTCAAACTTGTCAAAAAGACCGACCATCTTAAGGTTGCGCTCGGCCGTAACGAGGCGCGACGACGTCGCTAGGCCCACGTGATAGCCCGCAGCCAGCAGCTCGTCTAGGCACTCGGCGGCGCCGGCCTTAAGCTCCAGCTCGGTCTTGACCATCTCGTCGCGAATCTCCTTGTGGCGGACATAGACCGCCTCGGTGGTTTCATGGCTGCCGTAATGCCTATCGAGGATGTCCATGACATCGGGCAGCGTGCGGCCGATAAACTGATGGATCAGCGCTTCATCAATCGCGAGCCCCAGCTCAGCGGCGCCTGCCTTCCAGGCCTTAATCCCCAAACGCTCGGTATCGACCAGCGTTCCATCCATGTCAAAAATAACAGCCTTGATCATATCGATCCCCCATCGACTCTCGCTGTCGCGTTGCTGCAACTCTACCGCATTTGGCAACTTGTATATAACGTATATGCCATATTGCACTTTCGTTACACAGATAGAAGTCTTATGGCAAGTAACGCATTAGGATTATAGTTTTCGATCGAGTACTCAACGATAAGGAACGTTTCATGATTTTAGACACCACGGCACCCGCAGAGGAGCTTCAAGACAAGCTATCGGCGCTCGAACAGCTGCTTTTGGCATACGGGCGCGTGGCCATCGGGTTTTCCGGCGGCGTTGACAGCAGCTTTTTGGCCGCCGTGTGCGCCCGCATCATGCCTACCAATACCCTCCTCATCCATCTCACCACGCCGCTCATCGGCACGCCCGAACAGACTTCGTTTGAGCAGTCCGTTGATGGACAGGCCAATGAGGGGCCGCATTTTAAGCTCCCCGTGCTCAATCTTTCGGTGGATCAGCTGCAGCTCCCCCAAGTAGCCTGCAACGATGCTAATCGCTGCTACCACTGCAAGCACGCCGGCTTTACCGCCATCGTCAACCACGCCAAGTCGCTCGGCTTTCCCACCGTCATCGATGGCAGCAATGCAAGCGATCGCGGTGACTACCGCCCCGGCATGCGTGCGGCAGAAGAGCTCGGCGTACGCTCCCCTCTCATGGAGGTCGGCTTTACCAAGGACGAAGAGCGCGAGCTGCTGCGCGCATGGGGCTATCCCGTTTGGAACCTGCCGGCGGGAGCATGTCTTGCCACCCGCGTCCCCACGGGCGAGGAGCTTACGCGCGAGAAGGTCGATTTGATCCGCACCTGCGAGGACTACCTGCACGATCTTGACCTGGCACAGGTACGCGCGCGCTTGGTCGGCGGCTGCATGCATATCGAGGCCGCACCCGCAGATGTCGCCAAGATTGCCGCGCTCGGCGGCACCGCCGTCGATGCCGAGGGCAAGACCCCGCTGCCCGCCGCCATCGAGTCCGCGCTGCGCGGGCTGGGCTGCGACCATATCTCCCCCGAGGTTACCCCCTACATCCACGGCAACATGAACCTTTAGATTACGCCGTTTTACAAACGGCGTAACTGCTCGGCGCTGCGCGGGCTCCGGGCACGGCAATCTGACGTTCAACTTCACGGGCGCGACCAAAAGGTCAGCGCCCGCTTGTTTCACGTCACCTTACCGCACCCGGAGCCCGCTCGCTCACATATGCTCAACCTGGACTGCGTTAACTGACCTGTCAATAAGGGACAGGTTTGTTTTGGCAGGTTTTATCTTGGGAAAATATCGCGAGGCAGTCGCCCCTCTAGCACCCATCAAACTTCGAGAGACGATAGAGGGGCAATTCGGCTGCATCTACTTCTTCCGATAGCGGCGGTTGCGGCTCGTCGATGAACCCATTACTTCGATGAGCCCTTTATCCGTCATTTTTGGCAGATGGTAGCTGACGGACGAATTTTGGCATTCCGTCTCTCTAAAACAAGGCGCTTATCTCTCTAACTTTAGAGAGATAAGCGCCTTGTTTTAGAGAGGCATTAAGAGAGATGTATCGAATTCGCTGCTAGATTGCCTAATGCTATCTCTCTAACCAACCTTCTCTTTAGAGAGACATTTAGAGAGATGAGCGCGACCTCTCTAATCAAGGGCTCCACTCTTTAAGGTGCACACTTCCTAACCGTGCCCTAAGTTGCGGTGAAATAACTCACGATTAGCCTGCCAAAAAGGGATAGGTTTATTTTGGCAGGTTTTATCTGGGGAAACGCAAACAGGGCCGCGACACCTATATGGCGTCGCGGCCCTTTTCCTTGGAGAAGGATCGATTGATTGAACGGGATGACCGTCCTAGTCTTCGAGTCCGCTATTGATGAGCTCCGCAATCTCAACGGGATCGGTGCTCGCGCGCACCTTGTCGCGGAAGCCGGCGTCCATCAGCATTACGGCAGCCTTGGAGAGCAGGCGCAGATGCGTGGTTCCAGCCTCGCCGGCAGGCACGTACAGCGCGAGCGCAACATCGACGGGCACCCCATCGAAGCTCGGCCATTCAACGGGCTCGGTCAGTTTAAGCACGGCTACGCCCGGCGTGTGGATCGCGTCGCTTTTGGCATGCGGAACGGCAAAACCGGCGACAAGGCCGGTCTCGGCCTCGTTCTCGCGAGCAATGAAGGCGGCCTCTACGGCAGATGCGTCATCGGCAAAGCCGAGCTCGATGGCCTGCTCGGACAAATAATGTAGGGCGTCCTCGCGCGAGGCGGCGGTATACCCGATTGTCACTTGGTTGGCAGATACAAATCCCATGGAAACCTTCCTTACAACACGGACCTGACCGCAGCTTCGATGCCGTCGGCGTCCAAACCGTACTTGTGCAGCAAATCGACCGCAGGGCCGGACTCGCCATACACATCGCGCACGCCGACGCGACGCATCGGCGCCGGATGCTGCTCCGCGAGCACCGAGGCCACGGCCTCGCCAAGACCACCGATAATCGAATGCTCCTCGGCAGTGACCACACGACCGGTCTTCTTGGCGCTGGCAACCACCAGGCGCTCATCAAGCGGCTTGATCGTGTGCATATTGATGACCTCGGCATCGATACCATCGGCAGCGAGCGCCTCGGCAGCCTCAAGCGCCTCGGCGACCATAAGGCCACAAGCGATGATGGTCACATCGGACCCCTCGCGCACGACCACGCCGCGACCAATCTTGAACTCATAGTCCTCGTGATCGTTAATGACCGGCGTTGCCAGGCGTCCGAAGCGCATGTAGACCGGTCCCTCAAACTCATAGGCGGCGCGCACGCAAGCGCGAGCCTCGATGTCATCGGCGGGAACGATTACCGTCATACCCGGGATCGTGCGCATGAGCGCGATGTCCTCGCAGCACTGATGCGTGGCGCCGTCTTCACCGACCGAGATACCCGCATGCGTGGCACCGATTTTGACGTTGAGGTGCGGATAGCCAATGGAATTACGCACTTGTTCGTACGCGCGGCCGGCGGCGAACATGGCAAAGGTGCTCGCAAAGGCGACGTGGCCCGTGGTCGCAATGCCGGCGGCGAGCCCCATCAAGTTGCTCTCGGCAATGCCGGCATCGTAGAAGCGCTCAGGGTGCGCAGCCTTAAACTTACCCGTCTGCGTAGCGGCAGCCAGGTCGGCATCGAGCACTACAAAGTCATCGTGCTCATTGCCCAGCTCGACGAGCGCCTCGCCGTAGCTTACGCGCGTGGCGACTTTTTTGACCTCTGCCATTAGAGCTCCTCTCCTGCTGCCGCAAGCTCGGCCATGGCCTGCTCAAACTGTTCATCGTTGGGCGCCTTGCCATGCCAGCCAACCTGGTTCTCCATAAAGGAGACGCCTTTGCCCTTCACCGTCTCGGCGATGATAGCGACGGGCACGCCGGTCACCTCACGAGCCTCGGCGAAAGCCGCCTCAATCTGTGTCATGTCGTTGCCATCGGCTAGCTCGATCACATGCCACTTAAAGGCGCGGAACTTGTCAGCGAGCGGCATGGCCGAGTTGACCTCATCGATCGTGCCGTCAATCTGCAAGCCGTTGTGGTCGACGACGGCAACAAGATTGTCGAGCGCATGGTTGCCGGCAAACATGGCCGCCTCCCACACCTGGCCCTCCTCGCACTCGCCGTCGCCCAGCAACGTGTAGACGCGGTAGCTGTCACCCCAGTGCTTTGCGGCGAGTGCCATTCCAACCGCGGCGGAGATACCCTGACCGAGCGATCCGGTGGACATATCGATGCCCGGGGTGTCGTTCATGTTGGGATGGCCCTGCAGTCGGCTGCCAATATGGCGGAGCGTCTCGAGCTCTTCGACGGGAAAATAGCCGCGATTTGCCAACACCGAATACAGGCCCGGCGCCGCGTGACCCTTGGAGAGCACAAAGCGATCGCGATCGGCCTTGTGAGGGTCAGCAGGATCGATATTCATTTCCTCAAAGTACAGATACGTCATGATGTCGGCAGCACCGAGCGATCCACCCGGATGTCCCGACTTGGCCGCGTGAACCGCAGTCACGACACCCTTCCTGACCTCATTGGCGACCTTCGCCAGCTCCTGGTTGGTCATACGAATTCCTCTCTTGAGAACAACCCCGGCACCGGATGACGCGATGCCGGGGCAATCCACTCGTTAAGCCTGAGCGACGACCTTCTGCCAATCAGCCTCAAAAGAGGCAAGGCCCTGGTCGGTCAGCGGGTGATGCAAGCATTTCTTAAGAGCGGCCATGGGGACGGTCGCAATGTCGGCACCAAGCAGCGCCGCCTGGGTCACATGGTTGGGCGTGCGGACCGAAGCGGTGATGATCTCAACGGTGTCGTCGACGTTCTTGCCGGTCCAGTCATAGTTCTTGATGCAAGTCACAACATTGTCGAGCTGCGAGATACCGTCCTCGGCGATGTCATCGAAGCGCCCCACAAACGGGCTGATGTAGCGAGCGCCGGCGTTGGCGGCCATCAAGGCCTGGGTCGGCGAGAAAACAAGCGTCATGTTGACGCGCACACCTGCGTCGGCCAGGGCGCGGCAGGCGGCAAGGCCGGCCTCGCACACGGGAAGCTTAACCACGATGTTGGGAGCGAGGGCGGCAAGACGCTTGCCCTCCTCGATCATGCCCTCGGCAGTAGTCGCGGTAGACTCGGCGGACACGGGCAGACCCTCGCAGAGCTCGGCAATCTTGAGCATATGGGGCTCAAAGTCGGCAAGCTTGCCGCCGGTCTTGGCGTACAGGGACGGGTTGGTGGTAACACCGGCCAGGCAGCCCCAGCTCTTGGCCTCGGCAATCTCGTCCAGATTGGCGGTATCGATAAAGAACTTCATGGTGAACCCCTTCAAAGGAAGCTAAAACTCAAAAGAATGGGACAAAGGGACCGCCCCTTTGTCCCATGTGCCGGGCCTGCAGCTGGGACATGCCCCAGGCCCGGCGTCGCGTAGGAAAAGCTACTTACTCGGCAAGAGCGGCCTCGATGCGGGTCGTGACGCCCTTGAGGTTAAGACCGACGACGTACTGCTTGATCGGGCGCTTGATGTGCTCGATCACAAAGCGCTTGCCGTCGATGTCCTGGGCAGCGAGGTTGCGATAGAGCTTCTCGACCTGCTCCTTGACCTCGGGATCGTTGAACGCATAGTGGCCGGAGACATCCAGGATCTTCAGGCTGAGCTCATCGTCGGCAAGGATGTCATCGACCTGCAGGTTGACGTCGTCGCCAGTCATCCACTTGCGCCAGCGCTCGGTCTTGATAGCCTTGACCAGCAGCGTGTGATACAGGTCGGAGGGGTCATCGCACAGACCGTTGTCGACCAGGATCTGCTCGGTGGCGCAGAGCTTGAGGTAGGCGCGGGTCTCCTCGGTGCCATACTGCGGAGCGACGTTGGAGGCGGTCACGTGTGCCGGGATGTGCTCGAGCAGCGTCGCGTCGTCCAGATAGTCGGCGTTGTGCTCCTTCAGGCCCACGCCATAGCGCTTGGCCATATCGGCAAGCTCGCGGGCGTTCTTGAAGTTGTAGTGACCGACCTGCTCCGTCCAGCGGGTAAGGGTGCCGGTCTGGCCGACGATAAAGGTGGGCATGGGGCAGCCGCGCTTCTCGAGCTCGGGCTGCAGCTGAGAAATGAACTCCTCGTACTTATCGGTAGAGGTCAAGCCGCCATTGGTCTCCTCGGTACCGACCTCATAGGCGACCTCGGGCAGGTTATGCTCGCGACGGTACTGCTCAAGGTAGTCGATAAGATCGATCGTGCGGCGAAGCACCACGTCGAGCGGAATAACCTTGCCGATCTGATAGGGATCCTTGGTGGGGTCGACCATCAGCAGGTCAAAGCCTGCCTCCATGTCGGCGACGAAGGACTTGCGGGCGAGCTCCATGGCCTCGTCCTCGGGCAGGTGGGCGTTACGCTCCTCGTCGCGCTGCCACGGACCGCCGTGATCTCGGCACAGGTAGTACGGACCGGTGTAACCCACCTCGTCGGCGACCTTCTTGATGTCGGCGGCAAAGCGCGTCTGGTCCCAACCGTTGACGTAGCCGGCGCCCATCTCGTCCATATCGACCTGGTTGCGGCTGGCGATAAACATGGGCGGGAAATCCTCGTCCTTGGCAAGCTCGAACACGGCCTGAATCAGGTTGGGGCTCATGGGGCCAATGCCGACCATGGTTGCGTGATCGCCGCTATCCTGCAGTTTGAGCATGCCCTGAACGGCCTGGCGGATGGTGAGGTTGGACATTTTGTTCTCCTTCTCCAGAGGATTTTTGACAAAAGTTCCCTGGGACCCAGATGTGGGCCCTATCAGTACGGATGGATTTTGTTGTGTAGGGGCGGTTGTGCGGAGTCAAATCCATCCCTCCGCACAACCGGAGTCCTTAAAGGTTTACTTGGCCTGCTTGTCGAGCGTGGGCTTCATGGCAATCAGGATTGCAGCGGCGACCACGGCGCCAATCACGATGTCCAGGCAGAACAGCGCGACGTTGTTGGTGGCAAGGGCGACGATAAAGCCACCGTGCGGGACGTAGCAGTCGATACCCTGGAAGGCGGCGAGCGCCGCGCCCACGGCAGAGCCGATGCAGATGCCGGGCAGGGTGTGGCCAAGGTCCTTGACCGCGAAGGGGATAGCGCCCTCGGTAATGCCGATGCAGCCCATGAACAGTGCGGAGATACCCATCTGGCGATCGGCGTCATCGAACTTGTTCTTGGCGATGAGCGCAGCAAGGCCGCAGGCAATCGGGGGAATGGCGACGGCGACGCGGAACATGCCGTTGGGGCCATAGATGCCGGAGGCCATGATGGCCATGGTGAAGGTCGAGGCGGTCTTGTTGATGGGGCCACCCATATCGAAGGCGGTCATAACGCCAATGACCAGACCCAGGACAACTGCGGAACCGCCCTGCAGGCTGCCGAGCACGCCGGTGAGCCAGTCCATCACAAAGCCAAGCGGCGTGGCCAGGATGTAGATATAGGCCATGCCCAGGACAAGCGAGGTCAGAATCGGGATGATCAGGATGGGCATGATGGTCTGGATGGTGTTGTTGACCTTCCAGGTCTTCATCCAGCGGACAAAGTAGCCGCAGATGACCGCCATGATCATGGCGCCCAAGAAGCCGGTCGAAACGCTGTTGCCGTTAGGGGTAACGACTGCGTTGTTGACCAGGTAGCCCAGGACAAAACCGGGGGCGAGCGCGGGCTTGCCGGCCATCGAGTAGGAGATGTATGCCGCAAGCACCGGGATCATCATGGAGATGCCGGCCATGCCGATGGTGTTAAGGCTCACCATCAGCGGGTTCGTAACCTCCATGCCGTTGGCGCCGGCGGTACCGGATGCCAGCGAGAAGGCAAGAAACACGCCGCCGATAACGACGATGGGGATAAAATAGGAAACGCCGGTATTGAATGCATTGAGCAGCGTCTTGCCAGGATCGGCAAAGATAGACTGCTTGGACGCCGGTGTCGGGGCCTGCGGGGCAGCGGAGACGGCCTTCTTCTCTGCCTTGGCCTCGGCCTTGGGCGCGTCAACGGCGCCACCCGTCGCCTTGATGATCTCAATGGCCTGGTCGATGATCTTTACCGGATCGGCGATTACATCCGAGGTGCCGACCTTCAGGAACTTGCCCTCGGCCATCTTCTGCTCAAAACGGTCCTCGTTCTCGACACCCACGTCGACGGACTCCAGGACCAGGTCGGCGGAGTCCACGTCTTCCTGCGTGAGCTCATTCTCGATACCCAGGCCACCCTGAGCCTCGACCTTGCACTCGATGCCACGGGCGGCGCATTCATCCTGAATCGCCTTCTGGGCCATATACGTGTGGGCGATACCCACAGTACAGGCGGCAACGCCTACGATCTTCATTGCTTCCCTCTTTTCATAGAGTTGCGTGCGCAAGACACCGTTTGCGGAGGCCTCCGGAGCATCCCCTGCCGTTTGGACTTGCTGTCTTTTCGACAAGAACAATATAGGTGCTCGTTTTTCTTAATGCCAGCTTATTTCGGTAAACGCGCAGGTCAGAGCGTTGGTTATGCGATTTAGTTATGCGTTTAACCAAAAATGAATCCTGCGATTTTGCCCTCGATTTCAAAAGTCAAGAAGTATTTGATTTTCTCGGTAGACGGCAGATGCGCATGCCGGTCACAAATTTCGACCCCACCCGTATGCCGCATTTGTTGCATACTCATATGAAAGGAAAAAGCCGCTCACCGAAGCGTATCCTTCACCAAGACTCAAAGTCATCATGTTGGAAAATGCTCATCTGTCGGAAGGAGTCGCTGTGGCAAAACAGCGCGTTACGATCGCAGACGTCGCTCGAGAGGCGGGAACCTCGACGGCAAGCGTCTCGTATTACCTCAACGACAAACGAGAAAAGCTTAGCGAGAAGACGCAGAACAAAATCGCGCGCGTCATTAAGGAACTCGGATACGTTCCCAACGCCCAAGCGCAGACGCTCACCGGCAAGCAAACCCACGTCATTGCCATCATCATTTTGGATAACACCAACAAATGGGCGGGGCTCGTTCTCAATGGCATGGAGCAGGTCATGCTCCCCGCGGGCTACCAGACGGTCGTTTGCACGAGCAACTTTAACCCCGAGACCGAGCTCATGTACGTCGACAAGATGCTCTCGCTGGGCGTCGATGGCTTTATCATCCAGCCCACGGCAAACTTCAAAGCCGTGCATGACCGCATTAGACGCGCCGGCAAGCCGGTCGTCTTTTTCGATGCGGCCATCTATAGCCCAGGTACCAGCTGGATCAAAACCAACCTTTACGACGGCGTGTACAACGCCACACAGGCACTCCTCGACGCCGGCTACGAAGATTTCTTTTCCATTGCCGCCAACATGACCGAAATGCGCACCCGCATGGAGCGTTTTCAGGGGTATGCCGAGGCGCTGGCAGCGAACGGGCAGCTCTACAAAGCGATTCCCATCGATCACAACAAGCCGTCAATCAACGAGCTCACCGAATACTTTAAATTCAAGTTCAATCCCGCCAAGCGAACCCTTATCTTCGTGCAAAATCAGTGGGCACTTCCCCGTGTCTACAAGGCCCTCCAGCCAATGGCCCATCTGCTTCCGCAGCAAATCGGCCTTTTGGGACTCAACTGCGAAGACTGGACTAATCTCACCACACCGACCGTCTCCACCATCATCGAGCCCGTCGACCAAGAAGGTCGCGAAGCAGCCGAGATGCTGCTCGCCCTACTTGACGGAAGCAGCGAACCCGGCGAGCAGCGCATTCTCGAGTGCAAGCTCAACTGGCTCGACTCCACCTCGATCTAGACCGCGGGACAAATGAATCAGTAGCGTTTGTCTCAAATCTTAAGTATTTGTTCGACAGAACGGCCCTTGCCGGCTCCTGCTAGACTGGTAGATTCCCAACCGTCCATCCAGGAGCCTCAATGTCGCGCAAGCCCGCCTACAAGCAAATACTTTCCATCGGCACCGCCCTGGCGTTGGGGTTTGCGCTGTTTACGGGATCGCTCGACGGAGCTCCCAAGCTGCTGTCGCCGCAAAGCGATGAACAGGCGGCGGCTCTGGCCGAAAAACAAAACGAGAGCCCCAGCCGCACCGACGACGAGGCAGACCTGGTTGCCCGGCTCGAATCGGGAACAGTGAGCTCTTCAGACCCTCAAAACGGCCAGGACTCTGGCGATGGCTCCGATTCCGCCGCAACCGACACCGATGACGACGTTTCCGCGGACAGTGCCGCCACCCCCATCGACGAGGTCGAAAACCCCGACCTCAACCGCGCCCGCGGTGTTTATCTCAGCAGCATTCCCGACTACGCCGGCAACCCCTACGTTGCCCTTCGCGCCGACAGCACGCACCCGCTAGGCACACCATCATTCACGCTCGATGAATACGAGCGCGCTGCAGAAGAGGGTTGCTTTAAGAAGTTCTCCAAACTCGACAGCCTGGGCCGCACCCGCAAAGCGCTCGCCTGTGTGGGCCCCGAATCGCTCGGTCAAGGCGAGCGCGGCGATATCTCGCGTATCCATCCCGCTGGATGGCGCCAGCAGCGCTACGACTTTATTCCGGGCCAGAGCCTCTACAACCGCTGCCACCTTATCGCCTGGTCGCTCTGCGGCGAAAACGCCAACCGCAAAAATCTCCTCACCGGCACGCGCTATCTCAACGAGACGGGCATGCTGCCGTTTGAAGAGCAGATTCTCAACTATATTCGCGATACGGGCAACCATGTGCTCTACCGCGTCACGCCTATGTATAACGAAGAGGAACTTGTCTGCCGTGGCATGCGCCTTGAGGCGCAATCGGTCGAGGACCACGGCAAGACCCTCTGCTTCCACGTATATTGCTACAACCTGCAGCCGCACGTGCAGATCGACTACACCACCGGCCGCAATCAGGCCTCGGGAGACTAGGACCGACCAAGCTGCCCCAAAGCCTAAATGATCCGTTTTCCTCCGTCCCCAAGGAATCAAAACCACCCCTAAAAGGGGTGGTTTGCTCTTAGGGTATAACCCTTGGATT
>UQRW01000048.1 GCA_900543515.1 uncultured Collinsella sp. | reverse complement strand
ATGCGAACCTCCAGTCCGGACCGCTTCACGGTCCAACTTTCTGTCCGCACCCCCAGACGGCCAAACAGGAACTATTCCACCGCAACTCCCCCTTTTTGGTTCAAACAAACCTGGCCTTTGTATCAATAATGGAAACGTCGCAGGTTGAGCATAAGCCAGCGAAAGCCCGCCAGAGTAGGCAAAGCGCCCTCTGCACCAACAATGGAAAGCGCCGCAGGCAGAGGACGGACAGCGAGCGCCGTCCAGAACGTACAAGTTGGCATGAAAAAGGCGAGGCATAGACCTTTTGGTCATGGCTTGCCTTTTGAATGACAAATTGTCGTCCTGGGCGGCGCGCAGCGTCGACTGGTTGCGCGGTTCGTAGAACCGCGCAACATAAGTGCGCCCCCTCCCGCGCACGGAACGGAAGGGGGCTAAAGGTAGGAGTCTACCGGTGGGTTTACCCCACCGGACAGACGATGACCAGGTGATCCTTTACAGGATCGTCAAGGTTTCCGTGGGGTACCCGTTGGGTACTTAGAGCAGCACGCAGGCGACGGTCAGGATGACGGCGCAGACGACGGAGAGCGCGACGATGAGCTTAAGGGCAAACTTGAGCCAGGTCGTCCACTCGATCTTGGCCAGGGCGAGACCGCCCATGATGGCGCCGGAAGTCGGGGTGAACAGGTTCACGACACCGATGGCGGCGGAGAAGATCATGACCATGACCTCGGGCGAGAAGCCAAGCTTAACAGCCAGCGGTCCCATGATGGGCATGGAGACGGTGGCCATACCGGAGGTCGAGGGGATCAGGAAGGACAGGCCGAAGTAGACCAGGAAGCTCATGGGAGCGAAGATCACGCCGGACAGGCCAGCCAGGGCATTGGCGGCAGCGTCGAGGACGAAGACGTCGAGGCCGGTGTTAGCCATGAGGACGGAGATACCACGGGCGAGGGCGATAACGAGAACAACGGACATCATGTCGGCAGCGCCGGTGATGAAGGTGTTGACGATCTGCTTCTCGGACAGGCCACCGATGATACCGATCAGGACGGCCATGAGGAAGAACCAGGTGGAAGCCTCGTCGAAGTACCACTGGCCAATGGGCAGGCCGGTGATCAGGGCAGACCAGCCCTGGACGACGGCGTTACCATCGGCGTCGTAGACAGCGCCAGCGTCGAAGAAGTTGGCGACGCCCTCGTTGAGATCGGCCAGCGGAATGAAACCGACGATCATGACGACGAAGGTGAAGGCGAAGGCGATCAGAACACCCTTCTGACGACCGGTGAGCTTGACCTCCTTGTGGACCTCGGAAGCAGCCTTGCCGTGAGCCTCTTCGGCGTCCTTGAGCTCCTGCATCGACAGGATGGTGGAACCCTTGTCAGCCTTGACCTTCTTGGCATAGTTCATCACGAAAACGATGGACATAGCGGTAGTGACAATCCACAGGACGGCACCGAGGCCGATGATGATGGACTGGTTGACCTCAATGCCAACGCCGGTCAGAGCGTCGACGGCAGCGCCGACGGCGAACGGGTTAACCGTGGAGCCCAGGCAGCCGCAGCCAGCGCCGAGCAGGACGGTAGCGGCGCCGACCATGGGGTCGAAGCCAGCGGCCATCATGGTAGCGGCGAGCAGGGCGTAGAAGGGAACGGTCTCCTCGCACATACCATAGGTGGTACCACCGAGGGAGAAGATGAGCATAAGGACAGGAACGAGCATGATCTCGTTGCCCTTAAGCTTCTGCACCAGAACGGCGATGCCGTTGTCCAGAGCGCCGGTCTCGGTCATCATACCGAGGAAGCCGCCCAGGATCATAACGAAGAGGCAGACGGGCAGAGCGTCAGCGAAGCCCAGGATCGGGGCGGTGCAGAAATCGCTCAAGCGGGCTGCAGTAACCGCGCCGCCGGACGTGCCGGAGACGATAACGGTAATCACTGCAACAATTGCCAGCAGAGCTAGAAGAATGGTGAACGATGAAGGCATACCGCGCTTTTTCTTAGCGGTCTCAGTCATGGTTCTCATCCCCCCTTCATAAATCATTTAACTTTCTCGCGCTAAGCGGATCTTCCGTGCCGTGCCTGCCGCTTGATGCGAGATTATTACCAGATAAAACTGCTCGGGGTGTGCAGCAATACACCCCGAGCGAGATGCTAGATGCTCTTACTTGAGCGTGGCGTACATGACAGCCTTGATGGTGTGCATGCGGTTCTCGGCCTCGTCGAAGACCTTGGAAGCGGGGCTCTCGAAGACCTCGTCGGTGACCTCCTGCTCGGTGATGCCGAACTGATCGCACTTCTCTGCGCCAATCGTGGTGTTGGTGTCGTGGAAGCTGGGCAGGCAGTGCAGGAAGATGGCACCCGGGTTGGCCATAGCCATGACCTCGGAGGTAACACGATACGGGGTAAGCTGAGCGATGCGCTCGGCCCAGACCTCGTCGGGCTCGCCCATGGAGACCCACACGTCGGTGTAGATAACGTCGGCACCGGTGACGCCGTCCTTGACGTCGGTGGTCAGCTTGATGGTGCAGCCGTTGGCCTCGGCGATGGGCTTGCAGGCCTCGATGACGTCGTCAGCGGGCATGCACTCCTCGGGGCCGCAGGCCACGAAGTTCATACCGAGCTTGGAGCAGACGACCATGAGGGAGCGAGCAACGTTGTTCTTGCAGTCGCCCATGAAGACGAGAGTCTTGCCCTTGATGTCGTAGTTGAAGTTCTCCTGGACGGTCAGGATATCGGCGAGCATCTGGGTGGGATGCCACTCAGTGGTCAGGCCGTTCCACACAGGCACGCCGGACTTAGCAGCGAGCTCCTCGACGTCGTCCTGGGCAAAGCCACGGAACTCGATGCCGTCATACATGCGGCCGAGAACGCGGGCGGTGTCCTCGATGGACTCCTTCTTGCCCATCTGCGACGAACCCGGATCGAGGTAGGTGACGCCCATGCCCAGATCCATGCCGCCGACCTCGAAGGCGCAGCGGGTACGAGTGGAGGTCTTCTGGAAGAGCAGAACGATGTTCTTGCCCTCGAGATAGCGGTGCGGAACGCCAGCGCGCTTCATATCCTTGAAGTTCTTGGAAAGCTTGAGCAGGTACTCGATCTCCTCGGTGGTGAGGTCGAGAAGCTTGAGGAAGCTACGGCCGGAGAGGTTAACACCCATGGTTCGATTCCTTTCGAAGAAATGAATTACGTAAGTATTAGTGTTGCCCGTTTAACGGGCGAAGCCGGTGCGGTTGTAGGGGGACCGCACCGGAAACGGAAAGACTTAGAGGTCCTCGCGCCAGAAGGGCATGCTCATGCAGCGCGGGCCGCCGCGGCCGCGGGAGAGCTCGGCGGAGGGCACGACGAGAAGGTCCAGGCCCTCCTTGTACAGCACGTCGTTGGTGACGGTGTTGCGGGCGTAGACGCAGATCTTGCCGGGCTCGACGCACAGGGTGTTGGAGCCGTCGTTCCACTGCTCGCGGGAGGCCGCGATCGGGTCGCCGCCGCCGCAGGGGATCAGCTTGACCTGGTCGACGCCGGTGGCGTCCTCCAGGACGTGCTCGAGGGTGTCCTCGATCAGGCGGATGTTCACGTCGCCCGGGTTCTTGCCGGCGGTCAGCTCGTAGACGCGCAGGGTGCCCATGATGGCGGGGTGGATCGTGAACTTATCGACGTCGATCTGGGTGAAGACCGTGTCGAGGTGCATGAAGGCGCGCGAGACCGGGATGTCGAAGGCCAGGATGCGCTCGACCTTGGAGTCGGAGTTCCAGAAGATGTTCTGGGCCATGACGTCGATCGCGGCGGCCTGGGTGCGCTGGGAGATGCCGACGGCGAGGGTCTTCTCGTTGATGTTCAGCACGTCGCCGCCCTCGGTGTGGAACTGGCAGTCGCGGCGGAAGTACAGCGAGACGTCCTTGTAGTCGGGGTGGTACTTGAAGATGTACTTGCCGTACAGGGTCTCGCGGTTGCGGGTGACCGAGTACATGCGGTTGAGGTTGACGCCCTCGCCGACGACCGCGAACGGGTCGCGGGTGAAGTAGAGGTTGGGCATCGGGTCGATGATCAGGTCGGACTCGGACTCGGAGTTGACCAGGGAGTCGAGGGTCGTGGACGCCGTGAGGGGCATGTCGATCTCGGACTTGGTCATGCCGGCCATGGTCTTCTTGACGAACTCGAGGTTGTCCTCGATGGAGTCCAGCTTCTCGCGGACGATCTGCGGCATGTGCTGGCCGCGGATGCCGGCCTCGGCGATGTACTGGTCGGTGAACTCGGCGCGGGCGCCGGGGACCTGGTCGAACACCTCGGCGACGAGGTTCTCGAGATAGAGGACCTCCACGCCCTGGTCCCTCAGGATCTGGGCGAAGGTGTCGTGCTCCTGCTGCGCGACCTCCAGGAACGGGACGTCGTCGAACAGGAGTCGCTCGAGCTCGTCGGGCGGCAGGTTGAGAAGCTCGTCGCCGGGACGGTGCAGGCAGACCTTCCTGAGCTTGCCGATCTCGGAAGGCACGTGCAGACCTTTCGTCATGGCCTCCTACCTTTCTTTCGGGCCCTTGTCAGGGCCGATTCGTTAGCGCCCCTCCGTGTGAGGCGTTATTGCTGACGACATATTTATATCCAAAATCAGCTCATACTTCCACCTTGCCCCCGAACGGTTTTTTATAGGGGGTGAACGGCATACACATATACTTCACGCATGGCACACTTCATCTTAATAAAGCGTATTTACGTGCTTAAACGCGTTTTCAATCCAGAAATCAAATGGAACTAAACTTTGTTAAACCACCCTCAAATTGTATATTTCCAATAAAGCTATGAATAGAATTAGCGATTCGTACCACGTCTCAACCATTTTCATTTTTATTCAGAAAAAAGTTTGTCCTATTCATTTCTGGTAAACAAATTACCGTTTACCAGACGCTTGATACCGTTCACCGGAAGCTCAGTATAAGGCCCGGCGGATACCGACTCGCTTTACGGCCCCATTTGTAACAACTTGACTTCTCGGTATGGAAAAACGGATCCGCTTCCCCTAGGGAAACGGGTCCGTTTTCGATTATCTTCGGCCAATTTAGATAACGCCCTCGAAGATCATCGGAATCCTAGCGATCAAACTCCGCCAGCGCCTCGCCCAAAAGCCTCAGGCCCTCGCGCAGAACGTCCTCGCTCGCGCAGTAGCCCAGGCGTGCGCCACAGGGAAGCTCAAAGCGGCTGCCGGGTACCAGCAGCACTCCCCTCTCGGACAGCAGGCGCTTGCAGAACTCCTCGTCGTCCTCGGGAATATCCAGCTGGATAAACGAGGTAGACACGCCCTGTGGGGCCGTCCAGGAAACGCGATGCTGCGTATCGATCCAAGCCTGCGCGATATCGCGGTTGCCAAACACGATCTTGCGATTGCGCTCGAGGATCTTGTCCTTGTGCTCAAGCACATAGGTCGCCAAGGCGTCGTTGAACACACCGCCGCAGATCATGGTGTAATCGCGATAGGTACGGATGCGGTTGGACACCTCTTCGTCGGCCACGACCCAGCCCACGCGGGCCGCAGGCGTAGAATAGGTCTTCGACAACGAGTTGGTGACAATGGCCCTCTCGTACACGTCGACCATCGACATAAAGGCCTCGGTGTTCTCAAGCGGCAGGTACACCTCGTCGCACAGCACATAGGCGCCCACCGAGCGGGCGATCTCGGCAATCTGGCCGAGCATATCGGCATCGAGCACCGTACCGATGGGGTTCGATGCGTTGTTGATGCAGATGAGCTTCGTGTTGGGACGAACGAGGCGCTTGAGCTGTTCGATATCGGGTTTCCATCCGAGCCCCTCGCGAAGCTCCCAATACTCGACCTCGGCGCCGAGCGTACGTGGGATCTCATAGAGCGGCGCATAGGTAGGCCACTCGGCGATAACGTGGTCGCCGGGCTCGACCACGGCCATGATGGCGTTGAGGTTCGCACCCGTGCAGCCATTGGTCTGCAGAATGTGGTCGGGATTGACCTCGCGACGATACAGCTTGGCAACCTCGGCCTTAAACTCCGGCGAGCCCTCGATCCAGCCGTAGTTCATCTTCTCGCGGTCCAGGCGCTCGTAGAACGTGGCGCCGTCCTGCTCATCGAGCGCGCGCAGCTCGCCCATGGTGAGCGACGAGATCGTCGACTGGGCGATGTCCCACGTGGCACTCTTCTCCCAAACGTTGAGCCATTCCTCAACGCCAATCGTCTTGATGTCCATGGCCAAGCTCCTTACAAAAGCAGTCATCCAATCGTGTTGACGTCCCTCATACAAGATTGGGGCGGTGCGAAAACCCGCACCGCCCCAATGGGAGACATCTAATGGCAGCTAGATGTATGTATTATGACCTGTACGGGTCCTGAAAGACCTTAGAGGTCCTCGCGCCAGAAGGGCATGCTCATGCAGCGCGGGCCGCCGCGGCCGCGGGAGAGCTCGGCGGAGGGCACGACGAGAAGGTCCAGGCCCTCCTTGTACAGCACGTCGTTGGTGACGGTGTTGCGGGCGTAGACGCAGATCTTGCCGGGCTCGACGCACAGGGTGTTGGAGCCGTCGTTCCACTGCTCGCGGGAGGCCGCGATCGGGTCGCCGCCGCCGCAGGGGATCAGCTTGACCTGGTCGACGCCGGTGGCGTCCTCCAGGACGTGCTCGAGGGTGTCCTCGATCAGGCGGATGTTCACGTCGCCCGGGTTCTTGCCGGCGGTCAGCTCGTAGACGCGCAGGGTGCCCATGATGGCGGGGTGGATCGTGAACTTATCGACGTCGATCTGGGTGAAGACCGTGTCGAGGTGCATGAAGGCGCGCGAGACCGGGATGTCGAAGGCCAGGATGCGCTCGACCTTGGAGTCGGAGTTCCAGAAGATGTTCTGGGCCATGACGTCGATCGCGGCGGCCTGGGTGCGCTGGGAGATGCCGACGGCGAGGGTCTTCTCGTTGATGTTCAGCACGTCGCCGCCCTCGGTGTGGAACTGGCAGTCGCGGCGGAAGTACAGCGAGACGTCCTTGTAGTCGGGGTGGTACTTGAAGATGTACTTGCCGTACAGGGTCTCGCGGTTGCGGGTGACCGAGTACATGCGGTTGAGGTTGACGCCCTCGCCGACGACCGCGAACGGGTCGCGGGTGAAGTAGAGGTTGGGCATCGGGTCGATGATCAGGTCGGACTCGGACTCGGAGTTGACCAGGGAGTCGAGGGTCGTGGACGCCGTGAGGGGCATGTCGATCTCGGACTTGGTCATGCCGGCCATGGTCTTCTTGACGAACTCGAGGTTGTCCTCGATGGAGTCCAGCTTCTCGCGGACGATCTGCGGCATGTGCTGGCCGCGGATGCCGGCCTCGGCGATGTACTGGTCGGTGAACTCGGCGCGGGCGCCGGGGACCTGGTCGAACACCTCGGCGACGAGGTTCTCGAGATAGAGGACCTCCACGCCCTGGTCCCTCAGGATCTGGGCGAAGGTGTCGTGCTCCTGCTGCGCGACCTCCAGGAACGGGACGTCGTCGAACAGGAGTCGCTCGAGCTCGTCGGGCGGCAGGTTGAGAAGCTCGTCGCCGGGACGGTGCAGGCAGACCTTCCTGAGCTTGCCGATCTCGGAAGGCACGTGCAGACCTTTCGTCATGGCCTCCTACCTTTCTTTCGGGCCTTACTGGCCGAATGTATCAGCGTCCCTCCGTATGGGACGCTGCTTGCTGACAGCTCTAGTTATATCCAAAAACCACCTGCAATTCCACCTCGCCCCCGAACGGTCAGCAAAGTGCGATGAACGGTATATCTCATATGATTCCCCCATGATGCACTTCGGTTCTCTAAAGCAGGTTTTCAAAGGTAAATGTTCTTTTTTCTAAGGAATTAAGCTAGATTGCACAAATATTTTCATGTTTAGGAATTGCATAGCTAAAACGGTTTTCTGCATATATATGTCGTTTGTTCATGATTCAATTTGGATTCGATTATATTCAGCTCTCAATCATTCTTATTCATACATCCTCACCAATTGAGTATGGATATAGATTGTTTCTAAACGAGTTGGGCAGTTAGTTGCATGCCTTGGCAGCGTAAGAAGTAGGTAAAGATACCGTTCGCGCGATGCGTCCGTGCCACAGGTCGACTAAATTGAGACAATAGTGATTAGTGTTAGGCTACCGTCCCTTGTGGGGACTGAACGGACAGATGCATATGCCGAGCAAAATCGAAAAGAAGCAAGCCGCCGCAAAGCTGCGCAAACCGCCGCGCGACTTCTCGTACACGCAAAACCGAGAGCTCAGCTGGCTACGCTTTGACAACCGCGTGCTTGACGAAGCCTTCGATGAGACCGTTCCGCTGTTCGAGCGTCTAAAGTTCGTGTCGATTTTCGAGTCTAACCTCGACGAGTTTCTCATGGTGCGCGTGGGCGGCCTGTCCGATCTGGCGGAGCTCAAAAAACAACCTGTCGACAACAAGAGCAATATGACCGCCTCCGAACAGGTCGATGCTGTCATGGCCGAAATGCCCGGGCTCCTTACCCGTTGGGAGTCCATCTTTAAGAGCATCGAGGGCAAGCTCGACACCTTGGGCGTTCACCGCGCCCGCATCGATTCGCTTACGCCCGAGGAGCGCACCTTTGTAACCCGCTACTTCCAGGCCTACGTGTCACCGGTCATCTCGCCGCTGGTCATCGATCCGCGCCACCCCTTCCCCAACCTGCGCAATGGCGCGCTCTATCTGGCCTGTGGTCTGGACGGCGCCACCGACGAGGAGAGCCTGCTGGGCCTTATCGAGATTCCCGCCTCAATGAACCGCGTGGTCGAGATCCCCTCGCCCACCGGCACCTACTCCTACATCTTGCTCGAGGGCGTCATCCTCGCCTGCTTGGACAGCTGCTTTGGCTCCTATAAGCCGCTGGATCGTGCGCTGATCCGCGTCACCCGCAACGCCGACATCGATCCGGACGGCGAGGGCGTCGAAGAGGAAGAGGACTACCGCCAGCACATGAAGCGCATCCTCAAGAAGCGCCTGCGCCTGCAGCCGGTAGTGCTCGCGGTCTCGGGGTCGCTCGAGAAGGCAACGCTCAAGACTATCCGCAAGGCGCTCGAGCTTTCGCGCCGCTCTGTCTTTACCTGCGATATCCCGCTCAACCTGGGCTACGTCTTCGGCATTGAGGGCAAGATTCCCGAGCACCTGCGCAACGAGCTGCTCTTTACGCCGTTTAAGCCGCAGCCCAACCCCACCATCGATATGACCCGCTCCATCCGCGAGCAGGTACTTCAGCACGACAAGCTGCTCTTTTATCCCTATGAGGCCATGAACCCCTTCCTGGATCTGGTGCACGAGGCCGCCTACGACCCCGAGTGCATCTCGTTGCGCATCACGCTCTACCGCGTGGCCAAGCAGAGCCGTCTGTGCGAGTCGCTCATCGATGCCGCCGAAAACGGCAAAGAGGTCACGGTGCTCATGGAGCTCCGCGCCCGCTTCGACGAGCAGAACAACATCGAGTGGGCCGAGCGTCTGGAAGAGGCAGGCTGCACCGTCATCTACGGCTCCGAGGGCTTTAAGTGCCACTCCAAGATCTGCCAGCTCACCTATCGCGAGGGCATGGCGCTTACACGCCTGACGCTGTTGGGCACCGGCAACTTTAACGAGAAGACGGCCAAGCTCTACAGCGACTTTATGCTCATGACCGCCCATCCCGGCATCGGCGAGGACGCCAACTTGTTCTTCCGCAATCTGTCGCTGGGCAACCTGCGCGGCGATTACCGCTTCCTGGGTGTGGCGCCCGTCGGACTGAAACCGCTCATCATGCGCGGGCTTGACCGCGAGATCCAGCGCGCCCTTGCCGGCGAGCCCGCCCGCGTGTTCTTTAAGCTCAACTCGCTGACCGACCGCGAGGTTATCGACAAGATCGCCGAGGCATCGTGTGCCGGCGTGCGCGTAGACATGATCATCCGCGGCATCTCGTGCCTCAAGCCCGGTGTTCCGGGCAAGACCGAGAACGTGCATGTCCGCTCCATCGTCGGACGCTTTTTGGAGCACGCCCGTGTTTACGCTTTTGGCGTGGACTCGGACATGATTTACCTGAGCTCGGCAGACATGATGACACGCAACACCGAGCACCGCGTGGAGATCGCCTTCCCCGTGCTCGACCCCACCTGCCGCGCCCTGGTACACGAGTACATGGGCATGCAGCTGCAGGACAACGTGAAGGCCCGCAGCCTCACGAGCGACGGCACCTGGGTCCCCGTGGAGTGTGCAGAGGGTGAGAAACCCTTCAACTCGCAGGAAGCTCTACTGGAGCGTGCCTATCGCAACGCCGAGGCCGCCGCGCAGCAGCGCGCACAGGAGAAGGAACGTGTGGCCGAAGAAGCTATTCAGGCCGAGGTTGAACATGGGGCAGCCGCCAAACCGGAAGCGGTTGCCGCTCCCCCGGTGAATGAGCCCGAGGCTGCCGCAGAGCCCGCCATGGAGAAAGCGCCCGAGCCCGCTACCGCGACTCCGGAGCCCGCCGCCGAGGCAAAGCCCGCCCCAGCTCCTGATCCGCAGCCGACCACGCCCAAGGTCCAAGAGGTCCAGGCGACCGTCATTGAGCCCGAGCCTGCACCTGCACCTCAGCCCGAGCCGCAGGTCACCAAGTCCGCACCCGGGACGAGTGCCCGTCGCGATAAGCCCGCCGGCAAGACCAAGGCCATCGAGCGCCATCGCCCCGGTCGCGTGCGCATGGGCCTGGGTCTGATCGGCCTGGGTCTTAAGACGCTCATTACCGGCAAGACGAAATAGTCGTTTGTAGAAGCGGTTTGTAGAAGCGCCCCGCATTTGAGGAAAGCCTCGGATGCGGGGCGCTTTTCCCTGCTACCATGGTGCGAACAACAACGCGAATGACAGGCAGGAATATGAAGCTCACTATAGAATCGATGACCTACGGCGCCGACGGGCTGGCGCACGCCGACAACGGCAAGGCCGTCTTTGTGCAGGGTGCCGTGGCAGGCGACATCGTCGAGGCCGAGGTCGTACAGGACGGCAAGTCGTTCATGCGCGCCCGCACCACCGAGATTCTGGAGCCAAGCCCCGATCGCATTCAGCCTCCCTGCCCCTTCGTGGGCATCTGCGGCGGCTGCTCGTGGGGCAATCTCTCACGCACGGCACAGCTCGCCGCCAAGGAGCAAAACCTGCGCTCCACGCTCGAGCGCATCGGCAAGTTCGCTCCTGAGCAGGTCGATGAGTTGGTACAGCCCATCTGCCACACCAAGGACGACTGGGGCTACCGCAATAAAATCGAGCTCGAACCGACCGTCGTCAACGGTCGCGTGCGCCTTGGCATGCACGGTGTCGACCCCAGCAAAATCGTGACCGTCGATATGTGTCCGCTGTTCGATAAGCGCTTCCCGAAGGCACTCAAATCGGTCGTCGGCGCACTTAACTATCTAAGCGGCAGCCATGACTTGGGGCTCGAACGCGTGGGCATTCGCGCATCGCGCCGCACCAAGGCACTCGAGGTCGCACTCTGGACGCCGACAGGCTCTTTTCCGCGCTCGCAGGTCTCCCGCGTGCTGGCGGACGCCGCTCATCCCACGAGCATCGTGCGCGTGATGAGCAAGGGCGAAAAGAAGGCCCGCCGTGTCTCTAAGGTGGAGATGCTCGCCGGTGAGGGCTCGTGGACCGAGAACATCGCTGACGGCCAGATGCGCCTGTCCGCCCCATCGTTTTTCCAAGTCAACACCAAGGGCGCCGAGATTTTGATCGAGCTCGTTATGGAGGCGCTCGATCCGCAGGAAGACGAGCTTGCCGTGGACCTGTACTGCGGTGCCGGCACCTTTACCCTGCCGCTCGCCCGCCGCTGCGACTTTGTCGCTGCCGTCGAGGCCTACGGCCCCGCCGTGCGCGATCTACGCCGTAACCTGGAAATCAACAAGCTTGATAACGTCGACGTCATTGGCGGAGACGCGGTGCGCGAGTTCCCCGACCAGGACGCCGATGTCCTAGTAGTCGACCCGCCGCGTGCAGGCCTAGCACCTGAGGCCATCGACCTCATCGCCAGCACAAGCGCTCGCGATGTCGCCTATGTGAGCTGCGACCCGGCCACCCTGGCGCGCGATCTCAAACGCTTTGTCGAAGAAGGCACCTTCTCCCCCGTAAAGATCACGCCAGTCGATCTGTTCCCACAAACCTTCCACTGCGAGACCGTCGTCCACCTTAGGCGCAACTAGCTGATGATTTTTCTGGGACGGGGATTAAATGATCAATTTGTACCGAATGATTATTTAATCCCCGTCCCTTTTAAACATTGGGAAATCGAGCGTGGCAAGCGGGGGTCTTCGGGGTATAAGACGGCTAATTGTATGCCGCCCTATGAAAGGAACCCTTATGCCCAGCGTTGCCGTTCTTGCCGCCGATGGCTTTGAAACGATTGAATGCCTGACCATGGTCGATGTCATGCGTCGCGGCGGCGTGCGCGCCACGCTCGTCTCGATTATGCCCACGCGCGAGGTCGTAAGCTCGCTGCAGATCCCCGTGACCTGCGATGCGCTCTTTGATGAGATCGACTTTGACGAGTACGACTGCGTCGTGCTGCCCGGCGGCCTGCCCGGTGCCACCAACCTGCGCGCCGATCAGCGCGTCTGCGACGTGGTCTGCGAGTTCGCCGCGACCAAGCACGTCGCCGCCATCTGCGCCGCCCCGTTTATCCTGGGCGAGCTCGACCTGCTCGAGGGGCGCCACGCCACGTGCTTCCCTGGCTTTGAGAAAAGCTTCCCCGAGGGCGCCTATACCGGCGAGAAGGTTACGCAAGACGGCAACATCATCACCGCCAGCGGCATGGCCCAGTCGCTCCCCTTTGCGCTTGAGCTGCTGCGCACGATCGCCGGCGACAAGGCTGTCGAGAAGGTCGCCGAGGGCATCCAACTATGATTTTGGCTTCGCAATCACCGCGCCGCATAGAGCTGATGCGCGAGGCAGGCTACAACATTCGCGTGATTCCCGCGGATATCGACGAAACGCCCTTTGATGGCGAGGCCCCGCTCACGCTTGTCGAGCGCTTGGCACGCGCCAAGGCGGCTGCCGTTGCTGCCGAGTATGCCGAGCCCAATGAGCTGACGGTCGCGGCCGACACCATCGTCACCTTTGACGGCAAGATTCTGGGCAAGCCGGCAACCGAGGACGAGGCGCGCACTATGCTCCGTGAGCTTTCGGGCCGCACGCACCAGGTCGCAACCGGCGTCTGCATCGTTAAGGCAGGCGATACGGCCGCCCCGCATGCCGCCGAAAGCCTGTCGTTTGTCGATGTGACCGACGTGACGTTCTACGAGCTCACCGACGAGCAGATCGAGCACTACGTTGCCTCGGGTGAGCCCATGGATAAGGCAGGCGCCTACGGCATCCAGGGCACAGGCGGCCGCATGCTCGTGCACGATATTTCGGGCGACTTCTATAACGTGGTGGGCCTACCCATCGCCCGCGTCGCGCGCGCGATTCAAAAACTCTCGTAATTGCATCTGGCGCTGGGTATCCCCCAGCGCCTACAATTTTGGCGTACCGTACGGATCCCGACCGGGCACAAGGCGCGGCGGAAAACCGATAGGAGTTAAACATGGATACACTGCTCGAGGCCATTGACGTCTGCGATGTCGATGGCTTTTGCTATGGCAACTATACGGACGAGGAGGCCGGCACCGGTTGCACCGTAATCGTGGCACCCGAGGGCGCCACCGGCGGCGTTGACGTTCGCGGCGGTGCTCCCGCTTCGCGCGAGACCGACCTGCTGCGACCCGAGAACACCGTCGACAAGGTCCACGCCGTCTGCCTTTCGGGCGGATCGGCCTTTGGCCTCGAGGCTGCAAGCGGCGTCGCTCGCGAGCTTGAGAGCCGCGGCATCGGCCTTCCCGTCGGCCCCACGCAGGTGCCTATCGTGTGCTCGAGCTGTATCTTCGACCTCGCCTTTGGTAACCCCACCGTTCGCCCCGACATTGAGGCCGGCATCGCCGCCGTGCGCGAAGCACTCGACAACACCCCCACCAAGCTCGAACAGGGCAACGTAGGCGCCGGCACGGGCGCTACCGTGGGTAAGCTCATGGGCCCCGCTACCTGCATGAAGGCCGGCCTTGGCGCTGCCGCCGTGGCGCTCGGCCCCATCAAGGTGGGCGCCGTGGTCTCAGTCAACGCCTGCGGCAACGTTGTCGACCCCTTCACCGGCGAGTGGGTCGCCGGTATGCGCGCCGCAGCCGATAGCGACCAGATCATCGACATGGAACTCGCAGCCTTTGCTGCCGCCGGATCCATGCAGATGCCGCTCGACCGCACCAACACCACCATCAGCTGCATCGTCACCAACGTCGAACTCACTAAGGCACAAGCCACCAAGGTCTCCCAGATGGCCGCAGACGCCTACGCACACGCCATCCGTCCCACGCACACCACCAACGACGGCGACACCATCTACACCCTCGCCAGCGGCAAACTAGACGCTCAGACAAGCGCCGCCGTTCCCCTAGACCTACTGGGCATGCTCGCCGTAAGGGCCCTACAGACCGCCATCGTAAACGGAGCCAAAACCGCCAAAACCTCCCACGGCATCCCCGGCGCCGCGAAGTAGCCTAACCTGACCGGTTGCCCGGTGGGGCTTGGTTATGTTTGCTGCTCTACAGTCCTGGCTCGCACGAAGAGCACATTAAGTGCTCTTCGGCTCGTGC
>UQRW01000047.1 GCA_900543515.1 uncultured Collinsella sp. | reverse complement strand
CCGTTTCTGGTTTGCGGGGGCCGCCGTGCTGCTCGCCCGTGGGGGACTGGCATCTGTTTCCTAGAGTGCGCTGCGGTAAATCTTTCTCGCGTTGTCCAGCGTGAGCTTCCTGAAGCTGCCGAAGAGCTCTCCGCGGTTGATCTTGAGGCCCGGAATCATCTTTTCGATATCGTCCTCGGTGACTCCGAACTCCGATAGCGCGCGCGGCATTCCCAGCGAGACGAAGAAATCCTGCAGCTCGTCGATGGTCGCTTCGACCGCGTACTCGATTGCCTGCTCGGGGGTTACCTCCACATCGAGCTCGTCCGCGTCCGAATCGATGGGTTCGATGCCAAGGGCCTGGGCGCTGAACTCCAGGAAGCGCTCAGGGTGCTCTCGCCATACGTAGCGCATCCAGGCGGGGAAGATGACGGCGAGGCCGGCGCCGTGCGTGATCTTGGTGTCCAGTGCGGATAGCTCGTGCTCAAGGCCGCGGCAGGTCCAATCGCCGTCGCGCAGGGCGTTATGGGCGAGCGTACCCACCCACATGATCTCGGCGCGGGCGTCGTAGTCATCGGGGTTCTCCATCACCTTGGGCGCCGCCTCCCTCGCGGCGCGCACTAGCCCGCAGGCGATGTTGTCGGTTACGCCCACGGCGGGCTCGCCGGAGAAGAGTCGCTCCATGATATGGGCGATCATGTCGGTCACTCCCGCGGCGGTCTGGCAGGCGGGCAGGCTGAAGGTCAGCTCCGGGTCGAGGAAGGCGATGGCCGGGCGGTTGAGGTCCGTGTTAATGCTGCATTTGAGGTGCTCCTCGTCGTTGCTGATAACGCAGGAGTTAGAGGCCTCGGAACCGGATGCGGGGATGGTCACCACGCAGGCGACGTCGATGCGGTCGGCGGGAACGGCGCGCTTGCGGAAGAAGTCCCATACGTCGCCGTCGTATACCGCCCCAGTGCGATGGCCTTCGCGCAGTCCATGACGGAGCCGCCGCCCACGGGCAGGATGATGTCGGCGTCGTTTGCCCGTGCGAGCTCGACGCCTGCTCGTGCCAAGCCTATTTCGGGGTTTGGACGCACCCCTCCAAGCCCGATGTGCTCCACGCCCGCGGCATCGAGCGATGCCCTCACGCGGACGAGCGTTCCGCAGCGAACTGCGGAACCCCTGCCGTAGACAATGAGCGCTCAGCGGTAGCCGGAGGCGGACAGAGTCCCCCAACCTTGTCGGTCGCTTTTCGCCCAAAGACAAAGCGGGTGGGGGAGTAGAAGGAGAAATCGTTCATGGAGCTCCAATCTGGCGTTTCGCCCTACATGCGCGGAGGAGTTTTTCGGGCGCATCGCCTGCGTTCGCGTCGCAATCTCGGCGGCGCGGTGCGGTCCGTGGATTCCATCGTATCGCCCGCGGCACCCCTTACCGACGATTGAGGCGAGTCTGCATTTCGCGGCGCGACGTCCACCTGGCGGACGATATCCGTTCGCGACACGTGGCCGTCCCGGTCGCAATAGCGTATGCGCACCGGGTTGCCGAGATGGCCCTGCGACCCCTTCTCCTGATGCGAGCGCGCGAGACGGGCGAGCAGCGGCGCGAGCACCTGCTCGACCGTCTCCTCCCGATACCACGCCGCCACGGGCAACCCGTTCACGTCAAACCCGTACGTTCGCCATGCCATTCGCCTCGCCGCCTTCGCCGAACGAAACCGCGTATCCAGACCGCCGGTCCCCCACCCAGCACTTCGACGAGCCTTCGCGCTCACTTCTGCGGTCGGGATGCGCCCGCGAGGCGCTCGGCAGGCAGCGCCATTTCCGCTCGCTGTGTCGAGCGCGAGTGTCGAGAAGTCGCCATATGCCACTCAGATGTAGCATGGAGTGCCGAAGTGCACGCGCCCGTGACGAAACACTGGCGCCAACCCGTTCCGCGCACCACCCCGCCCGTAAGGTGTGTGGCGAAAGGAGGACCAGCCGCATGAACATCCCCGAGACACAGAGCCTACCTCGATCGCATTCCGCACGAGCTTCTCTGACATTTCCGCCCATTACCACGTGGAGGTCCCCGTCACGGAGATCGCCTACGCATACGACTACATCAATTCCCGGCATGCCCCGCGCAGGCAGGCCACGCTGAACGACGGGTCCGCGGCCCGGCAGGACGAATGACGCGCTTCGGCACAGGCCATGCCGAAACGCGTCACGCAAGCAAAGGAAGGAAGCCAACATCACATGAGCATCATCGCAGCACGCATCGACAACCGCCTGCTACACGGCATAGTGGCAACCCAGTGGGTACCCGAGTTCCGTCCGCAGCGTCTCATGGTCATCGATGACATCGTCGCCAACGACCCGACCAAGAAGGCCGCCATGCGGATGGCAAAGCCCTCGGGAGTCGCCCTCTCCATTATCAACAAGGAGACGGCTCTCACGAACTATCGGGCGGGCAAGTACGACGACCACACGGTCTTCATCGTGGCGCGAGACCCCCAGACCATCCTCGACGTCATACAGACGGGCCAGGTTGTTCCCACACTCGTGGTCGGAGGCACAGTCTTTCCCGAAGAGGGGTCAGACGCCGTCCAGGTGAGCAGTCGCGCCTACGTCACCAAAGACGAGCTGCCCGCATATCGAGCGATTGCTGGCACCGGCTGCGACATCACCGTTCGCTATGTGCCGGCCGACAAGCCCGTAGAGCTCTCCAGCATCATCACGCTTTAGCAAGGGAGTGAACTTATGACACCATCCATCATCCAGATAGCCGTCGTTACACTCATCGCCTTCATCTACGGAGCCGAGAAGAACGCGGGACAAATTCTCACGAACATGTCCGTCACGCCAGCATGGTTCGTCGGACTTGCGCTCGGCGACCCCGTAACCGGCCTCGCCGTCGGCGCCATCGTCCAACTCATGAGCCTGGGCGTGGCGGCCATGGGAGGAGCCTCCGTCCCCGACTATCCCACTGCCGCCATCATTGGCGCCGTCGTTGCCATCACCTCGGGTCAGGAGGCGAGCGTCGGCGTTGCCGCCGGAATCGCAGTCGGCATGCTCGGCCTTCAGCTCGACGTCATCGCCAAGACGGCAAACGGCTTCCTCGGGCGTACCTCGCAGCGCTTTGCCGAAGAGGGCAAGTACTCGCAGATGAAGAGCGTACTTTTCCTCGGTCCGGTCTTCTATGGCCTTACGGCGGCCATCCCCACGTTTGCCGTACTGCTCTTTGGCGCCGATGCCGTCAACGCTTTCCTCTCCGTCATGCCCTCCTGGTTCACGACCGGCCTCTCCATCGCCGCCGGTATCCTCCCCGTCGTCGGCCTTGCGATGCTTCTGTCCTTCATGCCAATGAAGAAATTCATCGCCTACGCCATCGTTGGCTTCGTTCTGGCCGCCTACCTGCAGATAAGCATTCTCCCCATTGCCCTGCTCGGTGCCGCCGCGGCCATCGAGTACTACAAGTCGCACAGCAATCCGTCCGTAAACGCCCTCGACGCTGGAGGTCTGGAAGATGAGTAACGAAGTTAACGCCACCAAGGCAAACGAAGCGCCAACCCGCCTGGCAGACGGAACGTACCAGCCAGTCCTCACCGTTTCCGATCTCGACCGTTGCGGCCGCCGCTGGATGCTCGGCGCGTCCATCTATAACTATGAGTCTCAGTGTGCCCCGGCGGTCATGTTCGCAACCGAACCCGCCCTGCGCAAGATCTATGCAGGAGACGAGGAGGGCTACCGCAGGTCACTTCTGAGCACCTATCGCTATTACAATGCGACTCCCCAGGTAAGCGGCCTGCTCCTCGGCGCCGGCCTAGCCTTGGAGGACAAGGGGCACAATGACGCCATCGACGCGGTCCAAGACCTTAAGATTGGCCTCATGGGCTCCCTCTCAGGAGTCGGCGATACGATCTTCGCCATCCTCATTCCCACCATCTTCGGCTCCATCGCCGCCTACATGGGACAGGCGGGAAACCCCGTCGGCGTGCTTCTCTGGCTCGCCGTCGCCATCGCCATCTTCGTATGGAAGCTCTTTGACTGGCGCATAGGCTATAAGTTCGGCGACAAGCTCTTCACGACCCTTGCCGAGAAGATGTCCGTTTTCACCGAGTCGACGTCGGCACTTGGCATGATGGTCGTCGGTGCGCTCATCCCCACCGTCATCAAGGTCTCGTGTGGTCTCACGTTCACCATGGGTGACGTCACGCTCGACGTCCAGACGGGCATCCTCGACCAAATCATGGTCGGCATGCTGCCCGTAATAGCCACAGCCATCGTCTACGCCCTCGTCAAGCGCAAGGTCAGCATCAACAAGATTGTCCTCGGCATCCTCATCATCTCGTGGGTGTGCGCGGCTTTCGGCATTCTTGCTGCCTAGCCTAGGGCTAGACCAACCCACAAAGGACGCATTATGAGGCACATCATCATTGCATCGCACTACGGCCTGGCAGCCGGACTCGGAGACACGCTCAAGGCCATCATAGGACCGGGGCACGACATCAGGGTTGTCTGCGCGTTTACAGACGAAACCCCGCTCGAGGAGAAGCTCGCCAGCGCATTCGAGGGCATCGCCGAAGATGACGAGACCCTCGTTCTCACCGACATCCTTCAGGGCAGCGTAAACCAGCTCGTAGCCTGCTCGGCTCCGCGAGGCGCGTTCATAGTGACCGGCGTAAACCTTCCCGTGGCCCTCGAGCTCTCGCTCCACGCCGGACAGCTTACTCCCGATGTGGTGAGGCATGTCGTCACCCAAGCCAAAGAGCAGCTCGTCTACCTCGGAGATCTTACTCCGGACGTTGACGAAGAAGACGAATAGGAAAGACGCGACAGTAAGGAGGACGAGACATGCGCAAAGTCCCGACCAATAACCAGCACCTGTTCTACCAACCGAAGGACGTGTGGGTGGGAGACGTCATGCCCTTCGGCAAGGACGGCACGTTCTATCTATACCACCAGCGTGACACGCGCGACCCCGCTCCGCTTGCCGAAGGACAGCCCTTTGGGTGGTCGCTCGCGACCACCCAGGACTTCGTGACGTACCAGGAACACGGAACGGCGATCCCCCACGGCGGAGAAGACGACCAAGACCAGTTCATCTACGCCGGAACCGTTTACGAGGCAAAAGGGGAGGTACGCGCTTTCTATACCGGGTTCAACCGCAACTACCTGCGAGAAGGCAAAACGTCCCAGGTGCTCATGCAGGCGAAGGCCTGCTCGGATGATTATGCGACGTGGAAAAAGACGGGCGTTGCAGTAGAGCTCACGCCTCAGCCAGGATACGATGGGCGCAACTGGCGCGACCCTTTCGTAATATGGGATGACGACCGGAAGGAATACCTCCTCGTACTGGGCACGCGTAAGGGAGACGACCCCTCCAAAACCCTCCAAACTGGCAGGCTCGTTCACTTTACGTCGAAGGACCTCGAGCACTGGCAGTTCAAGGGCGACTTCTGGGCCCCCGGCCTCTACACCATGTTCGAAATGCCAGACATTTTTAAAATTGGCGATTGGTGGTACCTGGTCTACTCTGAGTACAGCGACGAGAACAAGATCGTCTACCGCATGAGCCGCGATCTCTACGGTCCGTGGGAGAAGCCGAGAGATGACGCCTTCGACGGGAGGGCGTATTACGCCGGACGGACCGCCTTCGACGGATCGCGCAGGATTCTGTCCGGCTGGGTCCCCACGCGCGAGAACGACGATGACCGGGCCAACTGGCTTTGGGGTGGCTCGTTTATGCCCCATGAGGTGTACCAGCGCCCCAATGGCACCCTCGGCGTTCGCCCTCCCCAAAGCATAAAGGATGCGTTCGAGTGCCCTGATGCCGTCCCGGATATCGAGCTTCGCGGAGACCACGAACGAACGGAGTGCGTAATCACCGAAAACGCAGGCGAGATCTTCTGCTTCGAGGCAGACGTGACGTTCAGGGACGCTTGCGACTTCTCAATTCGAGCCTACAAGAATCTCGAGACCGACGAGTCGTACGAATACCGCTTCGACCTCGACGCGAATCGGCTCTCGTTCGACAAGAGCCCCTGTTACAAGTGGTTCCGCGTAATGGATAAGGGGCTTTGGAGGCCAGTCTGGCTCGAGTCCGGGCGTTCTTACCACCTGCAGCTCATCGTTGACGACAACATCCTCGTCCTCTACCTCGACGGTACCGCACTCACGACACGCGTCTGCGAGAAGTTCGGCCACTCGCTTGCTGTTACGGTAACGAATGGCGAACTCAAACTGTCCAACATAGCCTTGGCGAAGGGGCTGCGCGAACAGGAAAAGTAAGCCAGTGAACCTCGTCGCCACAGCGACTCCCCCAGCAAAACACGCGAACAACGGGTCCGGCCGCATTCCGGCGACCGGACTCGTCCTGTGCCCTGATGGCACATGGCCCCGGGCTGCCGACAGCGAGGCGGCCTTAGGGGCCTCGCCTACAGATTCCTGAGTGCGTCGACGAGGGAGACCTTGCCCGCGGTGACCTCGTCGGCCTGCTTGATGACCTTTGCGGGCACGACGGCCACCACAGCGCCGGCGGCAGAGTCGATTCGAGCGATGTGGTCAGAGACGGAGCGAACGGCGAGCCGCTTGCCGACAGGGAGGCAGTCAAAGGTGGCAAAGCGCACTCCTACGGTTGGGATACGCCCGTGAGGCGCTCGGCGGACAGCGCTGTTGCCGCTCGCTGTGTCGAGCGCAGGTGTCGAGAAGTCGCCATATGCCACTACAGATGTATCATGGAGTGCCGAAGTTCACGTGCCCGTGACAAAACGCGGGCGCCAACCCGTCCCGAGCACCACCGCCCGTAAGGTGTGGGACGAAAGGAGGACCAGCCGCATGAACATCCCCGAGACACAGAAAGACCTGCTTGCCTACCTCGATCGCATCACGCGCGAGCTTGGCAGCACGCGGGGCGGGCGCATCCAGAACCGTCTCGACCACTTCACCACGGCATCTATAACCGACTCGCTCGCCATCTCGCGCAGCCTGGCAAGTCAGTATCTCAACGAGCTCGTGCGCGCTGGCCTCGTGGTGAAAGCAGGGGCACGACCGGTGTGCTACTTCCACCGCCGCTCCCTCGAACGCTTCTTCCAGTCTCGCATTGAGCGTAGCACCTACCCTTCGGTCGAGCAGCTCTTCGCCACGCTCGGAAACGGCGAGCGACTCGACTTCGACCGCGCAATCGGTCACGAGCTGAGCCTTGCGCCCTGCATCAGCCAGCTCTGCGCCGCGCTCAAGTACCCGCCAGCTGGCCTGCCCATCCTGCTCTGTGGCGCCTCGGGAACCGGCAAGGGTCTACTCGCCGAACTTGCCCTCGAATACGGCAAGAACGTCGGCGTCCTGCAGCAGGAAGCCAAGCTTGTGAGCATCGACTGCTCGCATTACGCAGACGATGCCCGCGCGCTCACTCACGACCTGTGCGCAGATGGCGGGCCTGCAGATCGGGCGAGCGGCGGCATCGTTTATCTCAAGGACGTCGACGCCCTCTCACCCGCTGCCCAGGACGCGCTCTTGGAGTGGGCCTCCGCACAGGCGGGCGCCATTGTGCCAGCCCCTGCTGTGCGCCTTATCTTTGCCACCTCAAACGAGGCAGACAGTACCGAGTGCCGCAGCCTCACGCGTCGCATCCCCATGTCCGCCCAGGTGCCGTCTCTGCGCGAGCGCACCCAGGAGGAGCGTGAGGAACTGACTCTCCACTTCCTCAAGGAGGAGGGCCGACGCATAGGACGCGACATCCTCATAAGTCGCGGAGCCTTCCGAGCCCTCGCCGGCACCAACTTCGAGGAGAACGTACGCGGCCTGCGCGACTGCATCACCAACTGTTGCGCCGAGGCCTATCTAGACACGAAGGGTGACAGCCTGGAGATTCGCACCTACCAGCTTCCCTCCGCAATCCTTGCCGGCTCCGCACTCGAGCGCAGCGAGAACGACATGCAGCTCATCGACACCACCCGGAGCATCCAAAGCCAGGCGGACGACCGCGCACGGCATGTACTCGACGCCATGCTGGAGCCATACGAGAGCTATCGCGAAGGCACGCTTGATGGGGGCGCGTGCAGCGCTCAGCTGGTGGAGCGAGCCCGCGACCTCGAGGACTACCTGGCGTTCGGGCAAAACCCGGGCCGCTCGAAGTCCGACGCATACGAGCAGATCGCCGACAGCGTCGTCACTTCCGTGAACGAACTCTACTCGATCGATTTGTCCCGAAAGAGCTCGCATCTAATCGCCCAGGGCATCTGCCTCCAGCTGTGGCCGCCCGCAAGCCTCTCGCGTTGGAAGAGCTCCCATGCAAGCGAGCTTTCCGGCATGCGCGGCGTCGTGGCCCAGCGCAACCGCTTTGCCGTTACTGTCTGCGCCTGCATCGCTGATGAACTCAAGGCCACGCTCGGCATCGCACTCGACGATCTCACGTGTCTGCTCGTCCTTGCGCATGCGGCACTCGCACTCGACCCGTCTAAGCGTCGTCGGAGCGTCGGTATCGTCCTCAGTCATGGCTACTCGACCGCCACGAGCATCGCCGACGCCGCCAATCGGATTCTTGACACGAGGGTCTTCGAGGCCATCGACATGCCCTACGACCAGAAGGTTACGGACGTCGCTGTTCCTCTTCAGCAAATCATCGACCGCTTCTCCTACGCAGACGAGGTCGTCATCCTCGTGGACATGGGATCGCTCCAGGATATTTATAAGAGTCTGGAATCCACCTCCGGCATGACGCTCGGCATCATAAACAACGCCTCTACCGGCCTTGCGGTGGAGGTTGGCGCCGGACTTATCGCGGGTCGCTCCGTGCGAGAGGTTCTCGACGATGCTGCGGCAGCTTGCACCTGTAATTATCACATCGTGGCGCGCAACGCCCGACCGGACGCGATTGTCTTCTGCTCCGAAGGCGGACTTGACGCAGCTGCGCGGATCCGCGATCTCGTGGCGCAGAGCCTGCCTGGCGAGTCCCCCGCGCGGCTTGTCGCCGTTGACTGGCGGCAGCTCGCCAATAACGGATCTGAGGATGCCGCCTTCTCCCAGTACAACGTGCGCTCGGTCATCGGCACGGACAATCCGCACGCCGACGGAGTCCCGTTCATTTCGCTCGAGGAACTCATCGCCGGCGAAGGAACGGCCCAGATAGACCGCGCCTTCGCACGCTTGCTCGACGCTGACAGCTTGCGCACGTTCCACCAGAATCTCGTCAAGAACATGACCCTCAGGAACGTGGTCGAGTCCATCACAATCCTTAACCCCAACAAGCTCTTCGGCGAAATCGAGAGTGCCGCAGAGCGGCTCCAGCAGCTCACCGGAGACGTGATTGGCGCTCGTGTGAGCATGGGGCTCTACGTGCACCTGTGTTGTCTCGTGGAGCGCCTCGTGACCAGAAGCCCCATCGAGAACTACGCAGACGAGCAGCGCTTCGCCAATGAACACAACGATTTCGTCGAGGCATTCCGCACGAGCTTCTCTGACATTTCCGCCCATTACCACGTGGAGGTCCCCGTCACGGAGATCGCCTACGCATACGACTACATCAATTCCCGGCATGCCCCGCGCAGGCAGGCCACGCCGAACGATGGGCCCGCGGCTCAGCAGGACGAGTGACGCGCCTCGCAAGCAAAGGAAGGAAGCCAACATCACACGAGCATCATCGATCGCTGCGTGCAAGGCGGCGGGCCTCACCGTGTTCGCCAAGCGCGAGGAGCGTTTTGGTTTTTCGCAAGCAAATGCGGACGAAATCAGCGACCAGATTCCCGATACGCTCAAACATGCAGGGCCCCTATGTGTTTAACCTCATTTTTCCGTGTGCGGTAGAATGGAGTCGTTGAGATCGCGAACGCCTTAAAGGGAGAGTTTTTGTGGATGCGCATCTGGATGGGGGCTCTTCCGCCCCGCTGTATCAACAGGTGCTCGATTTGCTTAAGAGCGATATCGAACAGGGGACATATCCCGTTGACTCGCAGATTCCAACGGAACTTGAGCTTTCTAAGATGTACGGCGTGGGAAGGGTCACGGTTCGCCGCGCAATAGAGGAGCTTGTGGGCGAGGGGTATCTCACCAAGCGGCAGGGGCGTGGTACGTTTGTGACCGCGACAAAGATAATTCGCAAGGTGCATCAGAAGGACGATGTTCAGAGTTTTACCCAAGCATGCGCTGAAAACGGCATGAAGGCGGGCGCTCGCGTCGTTGCCCGCAAGACCGTTGCCGCCGATCGCGACCTCGCTTCTTTCTTTGGCTTGGATGAAGGCTCTGACCTCATCTTGGTCTCACGCGTGCGTACCGCAGACGGCGTGCCGGTCCTGTTCGAGAACAACTACTATCCTGTCGATGGATTCGAATTTCTCAAAGATATCGGTCTCTCCAATTGTTCGATATTCGAGGCCGTGGGGGAGCGTACGGGTAGGTATCCCTGCTCGTCCGATCCCTGCAGGCTGGAGATCGCCCGTGCGGGAATTGATGCCGCCCGCGAGCTCAAGGTCCCAGTAGGGGAGCCGCTGTTCTTCATGAACGCGGGCTTTCTCGATTCCAACGGAGAGCGCTTCTGCTATGGCAGACAGTACTACGTGGGTTCGCGCTACAGCTTCGATATCTAGCGGCTCTGTCTCACACAGCGCTGTTCTCGTATTGCCGCGGCAGGTCCGTTTAGCGCGTAAAAGTTACCACTTATAGAACAACCTAATATGTTTCTTGACCGACGCCTTCATGCAGGTTATACATAGAACAACCTAAGATGTTTGCCTATACGTGAAGGATTTTTGGCAAGCATCGTTGCTCTGGCAGGAGGTTAAGAATGCCGGATGCCAAACAGGAGAAGCCCAAGCGCAGATTCCATCTCCAGCTTCCCCATGTGTGCACCATCGCGTTCATGCTGATCGTGTTCTTCGCGGTGCTCACATGGATCGTCCCATCGGGTCAGTTCGACCGCCAGACCATTCAGACGGCCGCGGGCGAGCGAGAAGTCGCCGTAGCCGGAACGTACCAAGAGGTCGACAAGGTCTACACCGATTCGGAGACGGGGGAGACCGTCGATCTGCGACAGGGCATCGATGCCGTCCTGCAGGCTCCCGCCAAGGGCATTCAGGCTGCGGCCGATGTCGTCGCGTTCGTCCTGCTGATCGGCGGATCGTTCGCCATCGTCACCAAGACCAACGCCCTAAACGCCGGCATGAGCCGCGTGATCAAGAAGCTGAAGAACAAGGACATCTTGATCATCCCCATCTCCATGATCCTGCTCTCGATCTGCGGCACCACGTTCGGCATGTCCGAGGAGGCGCTGCCGTTCTACGCGATCTTCATCCCCATCATGCTGAGCATCGGGTATGACTCCATGACCGCGTTCATCATCTGCTTCCTCGGCCCCAACCTTGGTTACTGCGCATCCACTATTGATCCTTTCAACGTGCTGATCGCCCAGGGCGTTATCGGCATCGAGGGAAATCCCCAGCTTTGGCTCCGCGCCATCCTGTGGGTCATCTTCACCGCCGCGGGCATTTTCTGGGCCATGCGCTACGCGCGCCGCGTCAAGCTCGATCCCAAGTCCTCCATCACCTATGAGGACGATAAGCAGAAGCGCATCGAGTTCTCTGTCACCGATGCCTCTATCGAAGAGGAGTTCACGCTTCGCCACAAGCTCGTCCTCATTGATTTCGCGGTCGGCATGGGCGTTATCGTGTGGGGCCTCGTTACCCAGGGCTGGTATATGGACGAGATCTCCATGGTGTTCCTGGCCATGGGCCTTCTTGCCGGCATACTCGGCGGCCTGGACGAGAAGACCATTGCGGAGGAGTTCGTCCGCGGAATCGCCGACTTCGCCTACGCAGCCTGCATCATCGGCATCGCCCGCGGCATCCTGGTCGTCGCAGAGGGCGGAATGATCATCGACTCTATTCTTAACTGGCTCGTCGGACTCCTTGCGGGCGCTCCGTCCTTCATCTATACCACCTTCATGTACATCGTCCTCGGCCTGCTTTCGCTGCTGGTTCCTTCCAGCTCCGGCCTCGCTGCACTCACCATGCCCGTCATGGGCCCGCTGACCGAGCTTATGGGCCTCAATCCCGGGGCTGCCGTCACCGCTCTGCAGTTCGCGAACCAGACCGTCAACACCATCAGCCCCGTTGCGGGCATGACCGTCGCGGGTCTTGCCGTGGCGAAGATCTCCTTCGGGCAATGGTGGAAGACCATCTGGAAGTTCTTTATCTTCATGGTTCTGTTCGGATTGGTCGCGACTGTGATCTCCGGCCTACTGCCGATGTAGGAGGTGCCCAGCACGGATTTAAGCGCTTCCACACCCCGTCTGCGTCGCGAGCAGGTCGCCGGCATGAACATTCACTACATCATGTGGTCGCTCGATTACTTCCTTGATGCTCAGCAGCGCCTTGGCTTCAAAACCATCGAGCTTTGGGCGGCCGAGCCGCACGTGACGCTGGACCACACGGGGTATTTCGAGGCCGACGAGCTTCGCCGCAAGATCGAGTCCCGCGGACTCTCCGTGAGCTCCCTGTGTCCGGAGAACGTGGTGTATCCGTGGCAGTACGCTGCCAGAAAGCCCCTCCACGCGCAGCGGAGCCTCGCTTACTTTAAGCACGGCATCGAGCTCGCCGAGGTGCTCGGCGCCCCGTATATGTCCATCAACTCCGGTTGGGGCGATTGGGACGAGGACCGCGAGGAGGCTTGGAAGCGCTCTGCCGAGCACTTGGCGATTCTTGCGGACTATGCCGGCGAGCACGGCGTGACCCTCTGCATGGAGAGCCTGAGGCCGGAAGAGAGCAACTTGGTGGTTACACTCGCGGACGCCAGGCGCATGCTTGACCAAGTAGCCAGCCCGCACCTTACTCCAATGGTGGACACTACCGCTATGGGAGTCGCCGGCGAGAGCCTTGAAGAGTGGTTTGCCGAGTTTGGCGATGGTGCCATAAGGAACATGCGCTTCATTGATGGCGACCCATATGGCCATCTGGTTTGGGGCGATGGAAAGCACAGTATGGACGATTTCGTACGCGTCCTCAACGCGCATGGGTTCGAGGGCTATCTTGGTCAGGAGATCACCGATGGAAGGTATTTCGATGATCCCGCAGCAGCGGACCGGCACAACATGGACGCCTTCGAGAGGTATTTTGTCGACTAGCGCGTAGCTCCCATTCGCGTGGGGAAGTCAACACGCTTGACGAGAAGACTCGCAGTAAACGTTGGCGGATTCGTCCGCCGTATCGAAAGGAAGAATAACAATGAACGCACATGATCTTATCGCCGACGCAATCGCTGAAAAGGGCGGTTTCGATAGCGTCTTCTGGGTTGCCTGCGGCGGCTCCCTCATCGACCTGCTGCCCGCCCACGAGCTGCTCAAGCGCGAGGCGACTACGTTTGCCAGCGAGGCGTATACCGCCCGCGAGTTCGATATCATGCGTCCCAAGCGCCTGGGCGAAAAGTCCCTTGTCATCGCTTGCAGCCACTCCGGCAACACCCCCGAGGTAATCGATGCGTGCTCGATCGCCAAGGCGGCGGGCGCGACCGTTATCGTGCAGACGGACAACGCGGGTTCCGGCATCGATAACGGTGAGTGGACGTGCTGGGTATATCCGTGGGGCGAGGGAGTTCCGCAGGCGGAGGTGCCCGCCGGCATCTCTTTGGCTCTCGCTTCCGAGCTCCTGGATCAGCAGGAAGGTTATGCCGACCTTGCCGACATGTACGAAGGCATCGCCAAGATGGACCAGATCCTGCCTGCAGCTCGCGAGAAGGTCAACGCCGAACTCTGCGACCGTTTTGCCGCCCTGTGCCAGGACCACAAGTTCCTGTATATCTTGGGGTCCGGTCCCGTGTTTAGCCAGGCCTATGGCTTCGCTATCTGCTCGCTTATGGAGATGCAGTGGCAGAGCTGCGCCTATATCCACTCCGGCGAGTACTTCCACGGCCCCTTCGAGGTGACCGAGCCCGGAGTCTTCTACTTCCTGCAGATGTCTTCTAGTGAGTGCCGAGCCATGGATGAGCGCGCCCTCGCATTCCTCGAGACCCATACCGACACTCTTATGGTGCTCGACGCCATGGAGTACGGCATGGACCAAGTACCGGCGAGCGTTCGCGCGTTCCTTGATCCAATCCTGTTCTACGCGATGAACTGTGAGCTGCGCTCCGCTCGCGGCAAGGTGTTCGACCATCACCCGGACGTGCGTCGTTACATGGGCATCGAGAAGTACTAGCGATTTTAAAACGGGGCGCGAGGCGCGTTGAGACGTGCGAATCCCTCGCGCCCCGTCTGCTCGCCGTAACCACGGCGGTTTACCTGAATGGAGATAACCATGGCAGCCTATCCTATAAGCGTGCTTGGCTTTGGAGACAACGTTGTCGATAAGTACGAGCACATCAAGACCATGTATCCCGGCGGCAATGCAGTTAACTTCGCCGTCTTCGCCAAGAAGCTCGGCGTCGATCGCAGCGCCTACATGGGAATCTTCGGATCAGATGAGGAGGCCGAGCACGTTATAGCATCGCTCGAGGACGAGGGCGTCGAGCTTCTTCGCTGCCAGCAGGTCCTGGGCGTCAACGGCGCCGCTCGCGTGACCGTTGACGAGACCGGGGACCGTATCTTCCTGGGCTCCAATGAAGGCGGCATACGTGGCGACATGCGCTACGTGATAGACCGCTTCGCCGCCGAGTACGTCAGCGGCTTCGATTTGGTGCACAGCGGCAACTACTGCTTCACCGAGCGCGAGCTCCCCAAGATCAAGGCTGCCGGCGTGCCTATCAGCTTCGACTTCTCCGATGACTCCACCGACGAGTACTTCGGGCAGATTGCGCCATTTGTGACGTACGCCTTTATGTCCATGGGCGACGCTTCCCTGGAGGATATCAAGGCGAAGCTCGAGTGGGTGAAGGCCCTTGGCCCTCAAATCGTATGCGCATCGCGCGGGAGCAAGGGCTCCGTCGCCTATGACGGCGAAAACTTCTACGAGCAGGGCATCAAGCCCGTGGCGCCCGAGGAGCTCAAAGACGCTATGGCGGCCGGCGATTCACTGCTGACGGCGTTTTTGGTCACCTATCTTTCCAAGAAGAAGGCCGGCGAGTGCGGCGAGGCCGCGATTCGCGAGAGCTTGGACTTCGCTGCCGGTTTTGCGGCGGAGACCTGCAAGATCGAGGGCAGTTGGGGCCACCCGCTGGTCTACGAGAACTAGTTTTTTGTCGTGGCGGGGTGTCTTGGGGCGCCCCGCATTGCGTTAGGAGTCAAGATGTCCGTTCGTGCCTGCGCGGCAGGATTTTGCTGCGCCGATGTCTACCAGAATCTGGATCCCCTGGGTTGCATCCAAGGGGGCCTCTCAGGAGCGCTTCGAGGGGTGCTTCTTGAGTATATGAAGGCAAAAGGGATATGCAATCTTCATATACGGCCTTCTTTTAGAGGGCGTTGTCCTTACTCTTTCATCTCCTTG
>UQRW01000046.1 GCA_900543515.1 uncultured Collinsella sp. | reverse complement strand
AGCGACAACTTGTCATTCAAAGAGGACGGCATGACCAGAAGGTCTATGCCGTCCTCTTTTCATGCCAATTTGTTCGCTCTGGCGCCCGCTCGCTGGCATTGCTAAAACATCGATGTTACCGTGGTCCAAACTAGTCGTTGGGGGCGTTCTTGTTTGACCAGTCGTTTAAGAACGTCCCCGATGACTATTTGAATTGCTAATTTGTGCGGGTTGTGGTTTTGTGACCTGCTGAAATTAAAGATACTGTACAACTGTACGTTAATTCGTCTTCGTAGTATATTGCTACCCGCAAAACTCAATACCATTGTGCTCTGAGACGCTAAAGCGCTTACGTACAATGGTTATCGATAGTACGATTCGATTCAACGACAGGATGGATGGTCCAAGCGTGAGTCTCGGCAGCAAACTATCCAATGCAAAGGTCTCCTTTGCGATATTTAAGCGCGACATTAAGCGACTGCTTGTGAACCCCGTCGCCTTGGTGGTTACCCTTGGCGTGTGCGTTATTCCCTCGCTGTATGCCTGGTACAACATCGTGGCCAACTGGGATCCGTACGGAAACACCCAGGGCATCAAGATTGCCATCGCCAACAACGATCGGGGCACCCAAAACGACCTGGTGGGCGAGCTCAACGCGGGCGATCAGGTCGTCGATCAGCTCAAGGAGAACGATCAGCTGGGCTGGACCTTCGTCGATTCTGCGGCCGATGCCAAAGAGGGCGTCGAGAGCGGTGAGTACTATGCGGCCATCGTAGTCCCCAAGAACTTCTCGGATAACCTGGTTTCGATGCTCGACGGCAACTACCATCAGCCCAAGCTTACGTACTACGTCAATGAGAAGAAGAGCGCTATTGCGCCCAAGGTTACCGACACCGGTGCAAACACCATCGAGGAGCAGATCAACTCGGAATTTGTCTCCACGGTGGGCGAGACCGTTGCCAGTATTGCCAAGGATGCCGGAGTCGATTTAAAGGACAAGGCAACCCAGACTCAGGATTCGTTGGCCGGTTCGGTATCAGAGGCTTCCGATACGTTGGGCGAAGTGCGTGATTCGATTGGCGACATGAATGCCGCCATCGATAAGACGAGTGGTTCCATTGCCTCGGCAGATGCGGCACTTGCCGGTCTGCAGGGTCAGGCGCCGTCGCTGACGCAGGCGATCTCCCAGGGCAATGACCTGCTGGGCGAGGCTCGCGCCACGGCGGGCAACTCTGTCGCCTCGCTCTCCAAGGCGCTCTCGGAAGGCAGCCTTGCGCTCACCAAGACGTCAGCCTCCGCAAACGCTGCGATTGGCAAGCTGACGGGCACGGTCGCATCTACGACTACCCGTATCGACAACTCGCTTGAGTCTCTCCAAGCGACGATCGACCACAATAAGGCCGTTATCGGGCACTTGGAAATTCTCGTCAATGACACGTCGACAGGTTCCAAGGAAATTGACGCGCGCATTGTATCGATCATCGATTTGCTCCGCGAGCAGAATGAAAAGCTTCAGAGCATCAAGGACGGTCTGTCTGCGCAGTCGAGCGCCATGGCGAATGACGCTGCGGCTGTCTCGGGTGCCAGCGACGCTATCAATAATGCAATTCAGACCGGTGCGACCAACCTTGGCCAGGCTCAGACGGACCTGGGTCAAAACGTGCTGCCGAAGGTCTCGAGCGCACTTGATTCGTTTGCCGCCGTCTCGGGTGATCTGACGGGAATCGTGTCTGGCCTCACGCCTACTATTGCAAGTGCGCGCGGTACACTTTCGCAACTCAGCGCCACGCTCGGTCAGGCCAAGACCACGCTGTCCCAGACCGATGCCTCGCTTGCCAAGGTCCAGGACAAGCTCGCAACCGCCGCCAACGACATCGCGGCGCTACAGACCTCCGAGTCCATGGGCGAGCTGGCCGGCCTGATGGGCGTCGACGTCGATGATGTTGCAGACTTCATGGCATCTCCGGTCGAGCTGACCTCAAAGTCAATTTACCCGGTCAAGAGCTTTGGTTCGGGCATTGCCCCGTTCTATACCAATCTGGCGCTGTGGGTGGGCGGCTACGTGCTTATCGCTATCTACAAGCTCGAGGTCGACCGCGAAGGCATCGGCAGCTTTACCGCGCGTCAGGGCTACTTTGGCCGCTGGTTGCTCCTGGTGATCCTGGGCGCGTTGCAGGCCATCATCGTTACGGTAGGCGATCTGGTGATCGGCGTGCAGTGCGTCAGCCCGCTGCTGTTCGTGCTGGGCGGCATCGCCATCTCGTTCACCTACGTCAATATCATCTATGCGCTGTCCACCACGTTTAAGCATATCGGCAAGGCTATCGGCGTCATTCTGGTTATCGTGCAGATCCCGGGTTCGTCGGGCATGTACCCCATCGAGATGATGCCAGGCTTCTTCCAGTGGCTGCACCCGCTGCTGCCCTTTACCTACGGCATCAATCTGCTGCGCGAGACGGTCGGCGGCATGTATTCGTTCAACTACCTGTTTAACCTGTGCATTCTGGGCGTGTTCTTGATCGTGGCGCTCTTTATCGGTCTGCAGCTGCGTCCGCTGCTGCTCAACCTTAACCTGCTCTTTGATAAACAGCTTTCCACGACCGGTATGATGATTTGCGAGTCCAACGACCTGCCGCGCCAGCGCTACTCGCTGCGCACGGCCATGCGTGTCATGCTCGATTCCGATTCGTACCGTCGCGAACTGCTCGATCATGCGGTCGCCTTTGAACATCGCTACCCGTACTACATCAAGGGCGGTTTTGCCGCCGTGGTGGGCGTTCAGGTCCTGCTCTTTGTCCTGTCGACGGTTCTCGATATCGACAATAACGGCAAGATCATCCTGCTTGTCATTTGGATCATCTCGGTTATTGCCATCTGCGGCTGGCTTATCAATATCGAATATATCCGCGCGAGCCTCAATACCCAGATGCGCATCTCGGCGCTTTCGGATGAGGACCTGCGTCGCGAGATGCGCGAACACACGGCCGCCATTCCTGCCGCCCGCCACATGTTTGGCCTCAACGCCAGCGAGCGTGGTGCCAAGGGCGGCGATCAGTCCACGGGCCGCTTGCCGCATATCGGCTCGCACCATAAATCTCAGGGCAGCGACAGCACAGCCACAAATGATGGAGATACCACCGCGCTTGGCAAGCACTCCAAAGGAGGTGAGGCATAAATGAAGAACATCCTGCATCTGTTTAAGCGCGATGTCCAAAACGTGTCTCGCTCCGTGATCGGCTTGGTTGTCGTGATGGGCCTCATTATCGTACCGTGTCTGTACGCGTGGTTTAACATCGCCGGCAGCTGGGATCCGTACGGCAACACCGGCAATCTTAAGATCGCCGTGGTCAACACCGACGAGGGCTACGAGAGCGATTTGATTCCCGTCGAGGTCAACGTGGGCGAAAACGTAACCGCCACCCTGCGCGGCAACGAGAGCTTCGATTGGGTTGTGCTCAACAATCGCGAAAAGGCTATCGAGGGCGTTAAGTCGGGCGCGTACTATGCTGCCGTCGTTATCCCCAAAACGTTTAGCGCTGACATGATGACGCTTTTCTCGACCGACGTGAAACACGCTGATATCGAGTTCTATGAGAACCAGAAAGCCAACGCCATCGCGCAGATCGTGACCGAGAAGGGTTCGAGCGCCGTTCAAAGCCAGGTTAACGAAACTTTTACCGAGACCATTACGAGCATCGGTCTTAAGACGGTGTCCAGCCTGCTCGATTACATGAGCACCGACCAGGTCAGCAACTTTATCGCCAACCTGTCCTCGACGCTCGGCGATTCGATTGAGGACCTGCAAGACGTTCAGGCTAATGCTTCGTCGCTGGCGGGCATTTTGAGCTCTACGTCCGATTCGTTGACGTCGGCGAGCGGTATGCTCCAGCAGACGGGTACGGTCGATGAGTCGACCAAGCGGTTGATGGAGCATGCCAAGAGCGGCATGAGCGATTCCAAAGAAGCGCTGAAGGCCGCCAACGACGCCATCAACGCCGCGATTGACGGAAGCGCTGGCTCGTTCGACAACGTGTCCGCCGAGCTTGCGAAGGCATTCGATGCCGCGAATCAGCATGTTTACCTTACGGTGTCTCAGCTCAACGATGCCGCGGCGGCGCTCAATACACGTGCCGACGATATCGACGCCACGGCCGACCAGCTCCGCGGCTTTGCCGAGCAGGTCAGTGACGAAAAGCTCCAGGAGAGCCTCAAGTCTGTGGCAACATCGCTGAACAGGATCGCGGTGGAGTATCGCAACAGCGCCAAGGACCTGACGGCAACTGCTAAGTCCCTTTCTGACAGCATGGCAGAGGTCAACAGCACGCGTGCCGAAGTCGACCAGGCCATCGCCGATGCCAAGGCGGGCATTTCGGGCGCCAAGTCCGACTACGACTCCACGTTCTCGGTCAAGGCAAAGGAGCTCAAGAAGACGGTTTCAGGTATCCTGGACTCGCTGGATGGCATCTCGGGCGATCTGGATAGCGCCGTAGACGGCCTGACCGACGCATCCGGTTCGCTGGCAAAGGGCCTCTCCAAGGCTGCAAAGCTGGTCAACAAGGCTTCCGATCAGCTGGGTGAAGCGTCCGATAAGATCGGTGCCTTTAAGGACGAGCTCGACGGTGCCCTTATGTCGGACGATCTGGCCACGATCAAGACGATGATTGGCAATGATCCCGAGGGTTTGGCCGTGTCGCTTTCCGGTCCCGTCGCGCTCGATCGCAAGCCGGTCTATCCGATCCGCAACTACGGCTCGGCCATGGCGCCGTTCTACACGATTCTGTCGCTCTGGGTCGGCTCGATCGTGCTAGCGGCCATGATGAAGGTCTCGGTCGACGATGAGCTTATCAACGAGCTCATCCCCGTGCGCCTGCACGAGATCTACCTGGGTCGCTACCTGTTCTTTGGCGGTTTGGCCCTGCTGCAGGCAACGCTCGTGTGCGCGGGCGACATCCTGTTCTTTGGCATTCAGTGCGACAACCCGCTGCAGTTTGTGCTGGCGGGCTGGGTCGCGAGTCTCGTGTTCTCCAATATCGTCTACACGCTTACGGTTTCGTTTGGCGATATCGGCAAGGCGCTCGCTGTCGTGCTGTTGGTCATGCAGGTCGGCGGTTCGGGCGGCACGTTCCCCATCGAGATGACCGGCCCCGTGTTCCAGGCGATATATCCGTTCCTGCCGTTTACCCATGGCATCAACGCTATGCATGCCGCCATGGCTGGCGCCTACCATATGGAGTACTGGATTGAACTGGGCATTCTGGCGAGCTATCTGATTCCGTCTCTGGCCCTGGGCGTCGTCTTCCGCCGCCCGGTCGTCAAAGCCAACGACTGGATCATCGAAAAGCTGGAGTCGACAAAGCTAATTTAGTGCGGCAACGTTAACGCTGATGTAGCACTAATGCCAGCGAGCGAGCCGCATTTGCGCCAAGGTGACGTGAAATGAAAGGGCGCTGACCTTCTGGTCGCGCCCTTGAAATTGAACGTCAGATTGCCGCTTAGGGTCGCTTGCAGCGTCGAGCAGTTGCGCGGTTTGGTAAAACCGCGCAACAAAAGGGCCTGTGGTCAAAAAAGAGTAAAAATGAGTACTGTTACCTTTTTAGTAGCAGCGATTTTTGGTCAAAATCGACAACCTCGAGCCCGAAACTCCTTATTCACCGTCAACCGGCGCTAAATTGAAAGCCGATGACCGCTTATTAACGTACAGTATTTACGGTTTTGTCCACTATTTTTTGCTCGCAAAATGAAACGCCGTTTGTGACAGTACTCACAAACGGCGTTTTTTGACCACTGGCGTGTCTGGCAGGCGGCAAGCACCGCCAGAATCCGCATTTTGGACGCGCCCGAATCGGTTCTGGAGCCGGTTTTCGCGCTCTTACTCGTCTTTGGGCGAGGGATGCTTGCAGACCACGCTCATGTAGATCATGCCGAGCACGGCTGCGGTGACCGAACCGGCGAGAATAGCGGCCTTGGCTGCAAGAACCTCAAACTGGGCCGTCGGGAAGGCAAGGCCGCTGATGAGAATCGACATGGTAAAGCCGATACCGCCCAGAATGCCCACACCGGCAATCATGTGCCAGTTAACGTTATGCGGCAGCTCGGAGATCTTAAGCTTAACCAGGGCAAACGTCATACCAAAGATGCCGATCGGCTTGCCCAGCAGCATGCCAAAGTACACGCCGAGCGTCACCGGGTCGGTGAGCAGCGTGCTCATGTCCACGCCCACTAAGCGAACCTGAGCGTTTACGAACGCAAAGATCGGCAGGATCACAAAGTTGACCGGCGTGGAGATCAGACGCTCCATGCGGATGAGCGGCGGGGTCACGCGGTGCATGACGCGCTCGACCTTGGTGGTCGAGACGGTAAAGTCGTGCTGGCCCAAGATGTGCGCCTCATCGTCGTAGCGGTCGTCGAGCAGCGGCAGGCACTCGCCCAGCCAATCGGTGAGGCTGTCGAGCTTGACGCCGCACTTGGCCGGGATGGTAAAGGCCAGGATGACGCCGGCGAGCGTAGCATGCACGCCACTCTTGAACATACAGAACCACAGCAGCAGGCCCAGCACCGTATACGGAGCCAAGCGGTAGTGCTGAGTCTTGTTGAGCCACATGAGTGCGCAGGTCACAACCGCGGCGGCGCCCAACCAAAACGGGTTGGGGCTCTGACCGTAAAAGATGGCGATAGCGGCGATGGAGATCAGGTCGTCGGCGATGGCGAGCGTCGAGAAGAACACGCGCACGCCGTTGGGCACGCGGTTGCCCAAAAGCGACAGCACGCCCAGCGCAAAGGCGATATCGGTTGCCATGGGAATGGCCCAGCCGTTGCGGGCGCCGGCATGGTTAAAAATAAGGTAGATGCAGGCGGGAACGACGACGCCGCCCACAGCGGCCAGCATGGGGAGCATAGCCTGACGCGGGTTCTTGAGCTCGCCGACCGTCATCTCGTACTTAAGCTCAATGCCCACCAGCAAAAAGAAGATCGCCATGAGGAAATCGTTGACGAAAAGCTCAACGGTGAGACCGGCCGTAAGGTTGCCCAGACCCACATACAGCGGGGTCTCCAAAAAATGATGGATAGCCTCGTAGGCATCGGTATTGGCGCAAATAACGGCGGCGATGGCGGCGATCACCATGACGGCGGCGGAAATCGTGCCGTTCTCGGCGATACGCTCCCAAATGTCATGACGCTCAAAACGCTTGCGCTCACGAACGTTGAACAGCTGCTCGGGTGCTGCCATGGGCGGCTCCTTTCACGGGAAGGTTCCCGTCTTAAAAAAGCACGGCCCGCCCAAGTGGCGGCGCCGCGCTCTAACGTATTACGCTTGCATCTAGCCTACCCTGCACAGATACCACGCGGGCGCGGCCGAAAAGCGGAACCACAGGTTGAACATTATTTGCTCAACGGCACGGGCGCGCCTGTCCAAGAGACGACGCGGCGCCGTGCACAAAAAACGACCGGAGCGCGGGGCGTCCGCGATCCGGTCGTCGGTGTTAGGTCAAAAGAACCTAGCAGGCGGCCATGATGGGGGCTGCGACCTGCTTCTTACGGGAGAGGACGCCCGGCATCCAGACGCCGTCGTGCTCGTCGGCAATGCCCAGGCCCTTCTGAGCGGCCTCGGTCTCGCCCTCGAGCAGGACCTGCGAGCCTTCCTCCATGATGTCGGTGATGCACAGAACGATGCCGTCGGCACCCTTCTCGGCGGCGTAGGCGCGCATGGCCTCGCGAATCTCGTCGATCATGCCGAGTGCGCGGGTCTTGTCGACAGTCTCGTACTGGCCGATGAGCAGCTTCTTGCCGGCGGGCTCGAACATCTTGATGTCGTTACCGACCATCTCGGCTGCGGTGAAGGAGCCGGACGGACGGGTGAGGAAGACCTCCATGCCAAACTTGACCGGGTCGACGCCCACCTGCTCGCCGAGCTTGGCGGCGACGGCGCGGTCGACATCGGTGGTGGTGGGGCTCTTGAGCATGAGCGTGTCAGTCATCATGGCCGAGAGCAGCAGCTTGGCCTGAACGTCGGAAAGCTCAACGCCGAGCACGCCGGCGAGCTTGGTGACGATGGTGCAGCTGGAGCCCCAGGGCAGGCAGATGTAGTGCAGCGGGCCGGCGGTCTCGAAGTCGCCGATGCGGTGATGATCGACAACGCCAAAGACCGTGGCGTCCTTAAGGCCGGCGACGGACTGGGCAGACTCGTTGTGGTCGGTGAGGACGACGAGCTGACCGGCCTCGACGGACTCGATCACGCGGGGCTCGGCAATGCCGGCGTCGGCGAGCAGCTTGGCGGACTCGGCCGGAAGCTGACCAAGGGCGCAGGCCTCGTAGGTGTTGCCGGCATACTCAACCTGGTTGAGCAACTGGGACAGGACGACGGCGCTCATGATAGCGTCGTTATCGGGGTTCTGGTGACCAAAGACAAGAACGTTTGCCATGGGTATCCTCCACTTGATATGTGTACTTGGACGTAGCTATGGTAGCACGCTGGCGCCGAACCTTATAAGACGGAAGGGGCACGGCGCGATTTGGGGTGAGCCTGGGGAGGGGCGAAGTCTGTCCCCTTGTACCACCCGCCCTCCTGTACCGACTATTTGCCGGCGGCGCGCAGGGCTACGTAGGCGGCACCGATGATACCGGCGTCGTTTCCGAGCGAAGCGACCTTAATGGGCGTCTCGCGCGAGGCGGAAAGCGCGTACTGCTTAAAGTGCTCGCGAACCTTGTCGAGGTAGACATCGGCCGAGGCGGAGGCGCCGCCGCCGATGAGGAACATCTCGGGATCAACCACGTTGGCAATAAGCGCCAGTGCGCGGCCGAGATAGTCGGCCATGGTATCGGCCGCGGCAAGCGCGAGCTTGTCACCCTCGCGGCAGGCCTGGAACACGTCCTTGGAATCTGAGGGGCCGGTGAGCTCGATGGGCTCGACACCCGCCTTCTTGCACTCGGCAAGGTAGTTGCTCACCACACCGGTGGCGCTAGAATACTGCTCCAGGTGGCCATGGCCGCCGCAGCCGCAGGTACGCTCCTCAGCCGGATTCAGGCACATGTGGCCAATCTCGCCGCCGGCGCCCACAACGCCCGATACCACGTCGCCGTTAACGATAACACCGCCGCCCACGCCGGTACCAATGGTGACCATCACCACGTTCTGTACGCCCTTGGCAGAGCCGAGCCAGGCCTCGCCCATGGCAGCGGCGTTGGCATCGTTCTCGTACTTAACGACCGCGTCGGGGCAGTGCTCCTGAATGGCGACTCTCAGCTCGGGCAGGTTAATGGCAATGTTGGCCTTGACCTTGGCATCGCCCGATGCCGGGATGGGGCACGGAACGGCCAGGCCAATACCCGCCACAAAGGCGCGCGGAATCTGGGCCTTGGCGACCACCTGGTCGATAGCCTCGGTCACCGCGGCAAAGCCCGCAGCGTCAACGATGGGAGGCGTGGGCACGCTGGCCTTGGCAAGCAGGTTTCCGTCCTCATCGAACAGACCCTCCTTGACCGAGGTGCCGCCGACGTCGATGCCGATGTAATACTGCTTAGGTTCCATGGGAGCCCGCCTTTCTCGTTTAAACATTGCCTGTATGGTACCGCTCCCAAGGCAAAAACCTACCAAAAAGGACAGGTTTGTTTTGGCAGGTTTTATCTGGGGAAGCGCGAATGGTCGCTTAATAGGTCGCGCAAGACCTTCCCCAAATATAAAGGCGCCGGGAGGCGGAGACTCCCGGCGCCCGCCAAAGGGACTGTGTTGTCTGTTGGACCGCACGGTCCATCGCGGCGATAACGCCGACTAGGCCTGAAGTACCTGCAGCTGCTTGTGAATCTCGATGAGCTCCGTCGCCATGACGCGCATGGTCTCGGTACCGGCCATCTGGTCCTCGGCATGCAGCAGAATCAACGGGGCCTCGCCGTTACGCTCGCCGTTGGCCTCCTTCTTCAGAAGCCCCATGTGAACATCGTGGCCACCGTTATAGGCCTCGTCGCCCTGCTTGATAAGCTCCTCGGCGGCGTCAAAATCGCCCTCCTTGGCCTTTTGCACGGCATTGATGTACATGCTCTTGGCGGTACCGACGTAGCTGATGATCTCGAAGCAGGTCATCTGCAGTTCGTTCATATCCTCCATGCGGAGCACCTAGCCCATCACGCTGACGCAGTGGTCGATGATGCCGGCAGCGTTCATGCGGCCGTAGTCGACCATGTTGATGACCTCGACCGGAAAACGACCGGCGGCCTCCTTCTCAAAATCGCCCTTGGTGTAGCCGATCTGCGGACCAAGCAGCAACATGTCGCACTCGTCCAGGTGATCGTGGGCCTCGTTCATGGGACGAGCCTCGACCTCAATATCCAGACCACGGTTTGCAACCTCGGCCTGCATCTTCTGGACCAGCAGGCTCGTGGACATGCCGGCATTGCAGCAGAGCATGATCTTCTTCATGGTTTCCTCCTTATAACTGCGCGGCGCGCAGACGACAACTGGTTGTATTCCTTGCGGCTATTGTGCCCGCTCCCCTGTATCTTTACGCAAGGGAGAGAGCCGCGGGCACCGGCACCGCGTACCGGCGCCCGCAAAGGTGAAAGGGACGAACGTTAGGCGTTCTACTCGGCGAGAGCCTCCTGCTTGGCGATTGCCTTCTCGGAAATCTTCATAAAGGGCAGGTAGACGGCCATGCCAATGACAATCTCGAAAGCCTGCCACACGCCGGCGCGCCAGTCAAAGCCCGTAGCGAGCAGGGCATTGATGACGGGAGGCATGGTCCAGGGCACCTGGGCGATGCAGGGGCTGATGATGCCTGCGCAGGTAAGGCCATAGGTGATGCCGATGAACAGATCGGGAAGAAGGACGAACGGGATCATGAGCGGCAGGTTGTACACGATGGGGTAACCGTAGATAACCGGCTCGTTGATGTTGAACAGACCAGGCAGGATAGCCATCTTGGAAACGGTCTCGGAAGCCTTGTTCTTGGAGAACAGGAGCGTGTCGAGCAGAAGCATGAGGGTGCAGCCCGAGCCGCCGATGAGGGCGAAGCTGTTAACGATCTGCATGTTCATGTAGTGATCGGGCTGGATGGTGCCACCGGCGGCAAAGGTAGCCATGTTGTCGACGATGAGCATGGTCAGGATCGGCTCGACGGTAGCGCCAGAGATGGTGGACTGGTGAATACCGACGCAGAACAGCAGGTTAGCAAGGGTGTAGATGAGGATAACAGCCCACGGACCGGCGTTCATGATGTTCTTGAGCGGGTTGGAGATGCACGTGGAGATGATGGCGCACAGATCGGTGCCGGCGCACACGGCGAGCAGGGCTGCGGCAAGAGCGAAGATTGCGAGGTTGAGCAGCATCGGGATCATGACGTTGAAGGAGTTGGAGACCGCGGGAGGCACGCCCTCGCCCAGCTTAACCTTGAGCTTCTCGACGCCAGAAATCTTGATGAAGAGCGAGACGGAAAGCAGGGCGATGATAATAGCCGAGAACAGACCGTTGGTGCCGGTGTTGGCAGTCGAAAGGGCGCCCGTGACCTCGGCGGAGGTGATCTTGTCGGTGAGCAGCGGGCTCGTGGCGGCAAGCGAGGCGGTGATCTGCTGCGGCATCATGATGACGAAAGCAGAGATAGCGACGACCACGCAAGCGAGCGGGTTATCGAAACGCTTGTTCTTAGCGAGGCTGTAGCCAATCAATCCGGCCAAGATAATGGCAGAGACGTTGAGGGTGCCCAGCGTAATTGCCGAACCCCACGTCTGAAGGTTGGCAAGGCCCGCCGCATCGAGCGGGAACAGAGGGAACACGACGTTGTTAATGAGAACCGCGATACCCGCAAGGATATAGAGCGGCGTGATGGTCGCGAAGGCGTCACGCAGGGAACGCAGGTGAACCTGGTTTCCCACCTTCGCAGAGACCTCGGCAAACTTGTCGAGGAAACTCTTTCCGTTGTCACTGGCCATGATTGCTCCTAACTTTCAAATCCGGCCTTTTCCTATGCGCACGGTGGTCTGTCGCCCTCTGCCACCAGATGTGCCATGTGTTGCGCGCGGCGGCGCGCGGTCTGGGCGTTCGCCCGGTCGCTAATCAACCACGTGGGTCGTGGCGACCTGTTTGAGCCAGGCTGCCGACTTCTTAAGGCGGCGCTTATAGCCATCCATCAGATCGACCTCGACAAAGCCGTAACGATTCTTAAAGGCATTGGCCCAAGACCAGTTATCGATGACGGCCCAGTAGTGATAGCCCCGGCATTTGGCGCCCTCGGAGATTGCCTTGGCAACCCACTCCAGGTGCTGGCGCACAAAGTCGACGCGGTAGTCATCCTGGATGGTTCCTTCGGCATCGCGGTTCTTGTATTCGTCCATGATGCCGATGCCGTTCTCGGAAACGAACCACTCAAGATCGGGGTAGTTCTTAGCGCAGTCCATGCCAAAGTCGTAGAGGCCCTGCGGGTAGATCTCCCAGCCGCGGCTCTCGTTCATAACGGCGTCGGGCCACACGTACTCGTCGGCAAAGTGCGGCAGACCGTACTGGTCGATCTTGCTCGCCGGCGCCTGAACGCGCGTGGGGTGGTAGTAGTTGCAACCGAGCCAGTCGACAACACCCTGCTTAAGAATCTCTTGGTCGCCGGCACGGAACGGAAGCTTAACGCCGCCCTCGGCCAGGCTGTCGAGCACGTCGGCAGGAAGCTCGCCCTTGGTAATAAGGTCGAGCCACCAGCGATTGTTGATGCCGCTGGTCATACGCACAGCCTCGAGGTCTGCCTCGCTGGGGTTCTCCTTGGTGTAGACCGGGGTAAAGCAGTTGATCATGCCGATCTTGGCATCAGCGCGAACGGCGCCCTCGTCATAGGCCTTACGATAGTTGGCCACGGCCAGCGCATGTGCCAGCGAGATGTGATACTGCACGGTGCGAGCACGGTTGAAGTCGTGGAGTTGCGGGAACCACACGCCCTCCTGATAGCGCTGCTCGGGCTCGACGATGGGCTCGTTAAAGGTGAACCAGTACTTGATCTCCTGGCCAAACTCGTGGAAGGCGACGTCGGCGTAATGTGCGTAAGCCTCGACAACCTCACGGCTCTCCCAGCCGCCACGGTTAAAAAGGTAGGTGGGCATGTCAAAGTGGTACAAGTTGACAAACGGCTCCAGGCCGGCTTCGCGAGAGGCGCGGAACAACTCGTGATACCACGCGGCGCCTTCCTCGTTGAGGTTGCCGTCGGCATCGAGCAGACGGCTCCACTGGATGGAAGTGCGATAGGTATCCAGGCCCAAGTCCTTCAAAATGCGAAGGTCTTCCTGGTACTTGGCCATAAAGTCATTGCCGGCGTAAGAGCCAACGCAGTTGTAGAACGAGCCCAGATCCTGGATGGACCAGGTATCCCACAGGTTCTCGAGCTTGCCGCCCTGGTTCCACTGACCCTCAGTCTGCGGGCCGGACATAGCAGCGCCAAAGAAGAAGTCGTTGGGCAGCTGATACTGTGCCATCAAAGTCCTCGCTTTCGTGTTCTAGAGCTTCCGGTTGGAGACGGGTTTGCTTTGGCAGGTTATCCGGCGCGGGCGCGCACCGGTCATACCGATATCCAACCCGCCAAAACAAAACCGTCCCCAAACGGTCGATCCTGTTCTGCGGAAAGATTCCGTTCGTTGCTTAAACTATAGCGCTCTAATTCTAAAAGTAAAGCGTCTTTTTCTTTTTTCTTTCTCGAGCTTCTTAGATAAAGGTTATATGGGTGCCTTGTTAAGGGTTATACTTACTTGCGTATTGATATATGTCGGAAAGGAGGTTCCATGATTCCCAAATACGAGGCGATAGCTGCAGATATTCGTCGAAGTATCGAGGATGGCGCTCTTAAACCGGGCGACAAGCTTCCCACCGTCGTTGAGTTCTGTGAGCTCTATAGCGTTTCCAAAATCACCGTCAAACGAGCTATCGAGCAAATCACCGAGGAAGGTCTTATTACCAGCCGGCGCGGATCGGGCACCTACGTTAAGGACACGGCGGGACTTCCCGGCCAGGCGTTTTTCCAGGGCAAAAACGACCGTGCCCAGGGCTTTTCGTATGAGCACCGCGGGGAAAAGGTGACCTCGGTGGTCTACGATTTCTCGATTGTTAATCCACCAGCGGACATCGCAGCCCAGCTGGGAATTGCCGAGGATGACTTTGCCTATCACGTCGTGCGCGTGCGTCAGGCCGATGGGAAGCCCATCGTTATCGAGTACACCTACATGCCCCTCGAGCTGATTCCGGGGCTGAAAAAGAAGGACCTGTACGGATCGGTCTACCATTTCATCCGCGAGCAATGCGGGCTGAAAATTTCGAGCTTCCACCGTACCATTCGCGCCGTGGCAGCAACCGAGGAAGAAGCCGAGCGCCTGGACACCAAGCCTGGCTCTCCCCTGCTCGAGCTCACCCAGATTGGCTTTTTGGACAGCGGCGCCGCCTTTGAGTATTCGGTCTCGCGCAACGTTGGCGACCGCTTTGAGTTGCACAACGTAACGTTGGCATAGGTTTTTGCAGTCATGCGGGCGCTCGTTTTGAACAGTTTTACGCAGCGCCCGCGCAACACAATGAGGTATGAATATGTCCGATTTGATTAAACTGACGCCGATCTTCCACGAGAAGATCTGGGGCGGTCGCCAGCTCGAAACCGTATTTGGCTACGACATTCCCGATGGCCCCATCGGTGAGTGCTGGGCCATCTCGGCCCACCCCAACGGCGACTGCCAGATTGCGGAGGGCCCGTATGCCGGCCACACGCTGTCGTGGCTGTGGGCCGAGCATCGCGAGCTCTTTGGCAACTGCGAGGGCAAGGAGTTCCCGCTGCTCATTAAGATTCTGGACGCCAAGGACGACCTTTCGATCCAGATTCATCCCAACGACGAGTACGCTGCCGAGCACGAGAACGGTAGCCTGGGCAAAACCGAGTGTTGGTATGTGCTGGACTGCGAGCCCGACGCCACGATCATCGTCGGCCAGCGTGCCAAGGACCGCGCCGAGGCCGCACAAATGATCGAGGAAGGACGTTGGGACGACATGCTCAACGTGTTGCCGATTCACAAGGGCGACTTTTTCCAGATTGATTCCGGTACCGTGCACGCCATCAAGACCGGCACGCTCATTTTGGAGACGCAGCAGTCGAGCGACGTGACGTATCGTCTGTACGACTACGACCGTCCCGGCACTGACGGCAACCTGCGCCCGCTGCACATTGAGCAGAGCCTCGACTGCATCGACTTTGATGCTCAGGCTCCGACCGACGGCACGGTGACCGCGCCCGAGGTGGACGGCGTGACCGAGCTCGAGTCCAACCCCTGCTACACCGTCGATCGCGTGCGCGTCAACGGCAGCAAGACCCTCGACCAGCGCTGGCCCTTCATGTGCCTGTCGGTCATCGACGGCGAAGGCACCGTCTGCGGCGACCCCGTCCACAAGGGAAGCCACCTGCTGGCCCCGAGCACCGTCAGCTCCATCGACCTCGAAGGCAAGATGGAACTGATCATCAGCCACCTGTAGGCCACCGGTCCCCAAGCGCTCGCCGGGACGGGGCGCGGGGTTTGGTCGCCTGCTCGGACAGTCCTGCTCGCACGGAGAGCACATTAAGTGCTCTCCGGCTCGT
>UQRW01000045.1 GCA_900543515.1 uncultured Collinsella sp. | reverse complement strand
GCGGGTGGTTTCTGATGCGGCGCGCTGCGCGCCCCGCACAGGCTAAAGCCTCTAATAAAAAGGGCGCGTCCATACGGACACGCCCCTGTGCACAACAATGCAAAGAACGACTTAGAAGCTACCGCGCTTCAGGAAATCGGGAAGCTCGAACTGATCGTTGCCGAAGTTAGGAAGCTCGGTGCCACCGACGTTGCGGGTCGGAGCGGCCTGAGCCGGGCTCGTGGCCGGAGCGGTGCGCTGCGGCTCAGCGGAGGCAGCGGCCTTGCTCTGAGACTGCTGAGCAGCAAAGAGCTCGTCCTGACGGTTGACGTTGGAGTCGGAGAAGCCCGTAGCGATGACGGTGATACGCACCTGATCGCCCAGGGACTCGTCGACAACGGTACCGAAGATGATGTTGGCCTCGGGGTCGACGGCGTTGGCGACAACGTCGGCGGCGTCGCTGATCTCCTGGATGCCCAGGTCCTTGGAACCGGCGATGGAGAGCAGCACGCGCGTGGCGCCATCGATGGAACTCTCGAGCAGCGGGCTGGAGATGGCCTGCTGGGCAGCGTCGACGGCACGGGTGTCCCCAGAAGAGGTACCGATACCCATCATGGCGGTACCGGCCTGCTTCATGATGGTCTTAACATCGGCGAAGTCCAGGTTGATGATACCGGGGACGGTGATGAGGTCGGTGATGCCCTGGGTGCCCTGGGAAAGGACGCCATCGGCAATCGCGAAGGCCTCGAGCATGGTGGTCTTCTTCTCGGCGATGTCGAGCAGCTTATCGTTAGGGATGACGATCATGGTGTCGACGCAATCGGAGAGGGTCTTAATGCCCTCCTCGGCGCTCTTCTTGCGCTTGCGGCCCTCGAAGGTGAAGGGCTTGGTCACGACGGCGACGGTCAGCGCACCGACCTCGTTCATCGCGATATCGGCAACGATGGGAGCAGCGCCGGTACCGGTGCCACCGCCCTCGCCGCAGGTGATGAACACCATGTCGGCACCAGCGAGCGCCTCGGCAATGTCGTCGCGGGACTCATCGGCAGCCTTGCGGCCAACCTCGGGGTTGGCGCCGGCGCCCAGGCCGCGGGTAAGGTCGGTGCCGATGTGCACCTTGATATCGGCATCAGAGATCGCGAGTGCCTGAGCATCGGTGTTGATGGCAACAAACTCGACGCCGCGGATGCCCTCTTCGATCATTCGATTGACCGCGTTGGTACCGCCGCCGCCGACGCCGACCACCTTAATGACGGCAAGGTAGTTGTTGATCTCTGTCTCGTGCATGTCGGTCCTCCGAACAAAGGTTATAGCCATAGCATGGGTCGACCCCTGCGCACATTAACCTTCAGGTTGAAAGTAAATGCAAAGGTAAACCGTATTATGTTTGCACATTATGAACGTATCAGTCAAATAATTGACCGTGAAAACCAAACAAACCAGATAAACGGCGTGGTATGGCCCCTCAACAAAGCATCAACCAGCGCTACGAGGTCGGAGCGTTCCTAAATGTATAGTTACCCGGAGAGCGCACATTGATATACGTTACGCCCTCTACCTGCGAAAGCAGCTTGGTGACTACGCGCTCCTTCTTGACGATATCGTTCGAATCGCCCAGCGACACCTCAATGCCGTTATTGAGGTTTGCCGAGATGGCTTCGACCGAAGGCGTGGAAATATCCTTGACTTGTCCCAAGAACTCGCTCGAAAAACCACGCACATAATCCAAGCCAGCCTTAACGGCCTTGGAGCTCACCGCCTGGCCGGAAACCGGAGCGACATCCGCCGAGACATCAGTCAACAACACCGCGCCATAGTGCTTAGCGAGCGCCAGCGCGGCATCAATGCCGGTCAGGGTATTTGAGCCCTGCCCCGTCGTGATGACGTTGCCCTGGTCATCCACTTCGACCGACGTCGACAGCGGGGCGATCCAGGTGTCATCATCCCCGATGGCCCAGGCAAGGTCATCGGAGCTGATATAGGCAATTGCGATGACCTTGCGCTCCATAGGCGTAATGATGAGCGTATGCGGGAACTGGCGCTGGACATCCACGCCCGAGACCCACGGGTTCTGCTTGAGGTCCTCGGTAATCTGGTCGGGATCGACGTTAAAAAGCGACGTTCCCTCGGGCAAATCGATCAGCTGGATAGCATCGTGCTTCGTCACATGCTCGCTGCCTTGAATCTGAATATCAGTGGCGGTAAACAATCCAGAGTTGATCACCACGACGGCAACGACGACGAGCACGGCCAAGACGGCCAGAACGCCGCCCACGATTTTGCCTTTGCCTGTAACGAGAGAAGCGGCGTCTGACGTTTTATTTGCCATCGCCCCAAGTGAAGACAACGGGTTGACGCCTTTTTTACCCGAAGGCTTCTTGGCGGTAGCCGGCACCGATGTCAGCGAGCGCGGTTTCGATGCGCCCAGCGTGCGACCTGGACGCGGCGCTTTAGTTCCCGTCGAGGGCTTGGGGGTTGCCATGGGACGGGCAGGCTTGGCGCCCATAACAGGCTTTGACGTCACCGAGGGACGCGAGGACTTTTTTGCGGCCGGACGATTACCGAGCTGCGAGCCGACGACCGGACGACTGGTCTGTCGAGCATGCCCGACAGACTTAGAGTGCGCAACGGTATTACGTTGAGGTTTGGCAGGCGCGCCGGAACGCCCTCCGGCGCGGCGGAAGGTGGGTTTCGATGCTCTAGAAGCCGAGGAATTTAACTTCCGGTCTGAGCTCGATGCCATACGCCTCCCTCACCTTTCCGTGCACATGTCTGATAACCGCGGCAACGTCATCGGCCGAGGCGGTTCCGTTATTAACGATAAAATTAGCGTGAACGGGCGAAACTTCCGCGCCGCCAATCGAAAAACCCTTTAATCCACAATCCTCGATAAGCTTGCCCACACTCGCATCGGGCGGGTTGCGAAAGACCGACCCGCAGGATGCGCGACCCATGGGCTGCGTACGCTTGCGCCTCGTCAGGTACCGTTCCATGCGCTCGCGAATGTCGGCCTTGGGCGCCGGTTTAAGTTTGAGCACGCACTCGAGGATGATCTCATTGCGGGGAAGGCTACATTCGCGGTAGCCCCAAGTGATCTCGGACCCCGCATAATGCTTGATACCGGATGCCGGGTCAAACGTTACGACATCCTCGACCAGCGAGCCAATCCACTCGGTCCGTGTGCCGGCATTCATAGATATCGCACCGCCGACCGAACCAGGGATGCCAACGGCAAACTCAAGGCCCGAGAGGCTACGCGACAGGGCATCGTTGACCAGGCGCGCAAACATCACGCCCGCACCGACCGTCAGCGTACAACCGTCATCGGCAACAACCGTGCGCTGAAACTCACGTCCGAGCGAAATGACGGCACCACGATAACCGCCATCGGCAACCAGCAGATTAGAGCCCTTGCCGATGATGACCCACGGCACCTGCTCGCGATCGAGCACCGCCACGGCGCGGCGGAGGGCATGATAGCTATGGCACGTCACAAAGAGGTCGGCCTTGCCGCCGATACGATAGCTCGTATGACGCGCAAGGCGCTCGTCCTCGATCACATCCGTGTCGATCATGCCCGAGAGCGCCATGACGGCGTTAAACAGACCCATTAGACTTAAGCGTCTTTCTTGGCAGTCAGATACTCAATGAACTCGGGGCCGACGGTCGTAACGTCACCGGCACCCATGGTGAGCAGCAGGTCGCCCTCGCCCACCATCTGCTCGAGCTCCTGATTGAGCTCAAGACGGCTGGAACAGTACACGACCTCCTTGCCAGGATGCTTGGCGCGCACGGTATCGGCGAGCATCTTAGAGGTGACGCCCGGAATGGGCATCTCGCCAGCCGAGAACACATCAATCAGCAGCAGTTTATCGGCATTGGCAAATGCATCGGCAAAGTCGTCGCACAGGGCCTGCAGGCGCGAATAGCGGTGCGGCTGGAACACGACGTCGACGTGCTTGTAGCCCAGCGACGAAGCAGCAGCAAGCGTCGCCTTGATCTCGGTGGGGTGATGGCCGTAATCATCGACCACGGTGATGCCATCGATATCGCCCACGTGGGTAAAGCGACGGCGGACGCCCTCAAAGCTCGAGAGCGCCTTGGCGGCGGCGTCGATGTCAAGGCCCAGGACATGGGCGACGGTGAGCACCGCCGTGGCGTTGAGCATGTTGTGGCGACCGGGATTGCTCTTGATCTCCACAGCGTGCTCAGTGCCGTCCTCAAAGCGAACGATAAAGTCGCTCTGGATGCCCTTGACATCCGGGTGCATGCAGACGATGTCGTTGCTCTCGGCAAAGCCGTAGGAAAGCACGTGACGGCCCGTCGACTTGGCGAGCTCGACCAGATGCGGGTCCTCACCGCAGACGATGACGGTGCCGTCCTCGCCCACCAGGCTCATGAATTTGGCGAAAGTCGCCTCGATCTCCTCGATACCCGAGTAGTGATCGAGGTGGTCGGCCTCGACGTTGGTCACAATGACTACGTTGGGGTTCAGAAACAGGAAGGAGCTGTCGGACTCGTCGGCCTCGGCGACAAAGTAGTCGCCCGAGCCGTTCTTGCCGTTCGTGTCATAGCCCTCGACGATGCCGCCGATCAAGAAGCTCGGATCCAGGCCCATGCGGTCGAGCATGGTGGCGCACATCGAAGACGTGGTGGTCTTGCCATGCGTGCCGGCAACAGCGACAGTCGTGTAGCCGTGGCCCAAAGCAGAGAGCATCTTGGCACGGGGCCACACGGGAATACCAAGCTCGCGAGCGCGCACGAGTTCAGGGTTGGACTCCGGAATAGCGGTGGAGACAACAACCACATCGGGCTTGACCTCGTCGATCGTGGCGGCCTCATGGCCCACATGCACCTTCACACCAGCGCGGGTAAGCTGGCGGATATAACGTGACGTCTTAAGGTCGGAGCCGGTAACGGCATAACCACGCTCGTGCAGAACGAGGGCGATGCCGCTCATGCCGGCGCCGCCGATACCGATAAAGTGGGCGCTCTTAAACTCGGGCGCGGAGGTTGCAGTCTGGGAATCAGCCATGTGCTCGTGTACTCCTTGCGTAAACACTGCCTGTAACCCGTTAACTGTACCGCACCTACCGCATCAGCGCGAGGGCGACCGACGATATCCCGTCTAACTAACGCAAACCCTCTACCGCATCCGCCAGAAGAGCGGCGGCCCTATCCTGAGCCAGACCACGCGCCGCCTGACGCATGGCGTCGCGTGCCGCCGCGTCATCGACCAGGTGCAGCAGCTCATCGGCAAAGGCAGAACCGTCGATATCGGCATCGGCGCAGAGCACACCGGCCCCGGCGTCGACCAGATAACGGGCATTGGTGGTTTGGTGGTCGGCCGTCGCATGCGGATACGGCACGAGCACCGAGGGCACGGCGAGCGCAGCGATCTCGGCCACGCTCGATGCGCCCGAACGCGAGAGCACCAAATCGGCAGCAGCCAGCATATCGCCCATGTTGTCGATGTATGGCTGGACGCGGTAACGCTTCGCCTCCTCGGGCGTCAGCGCCAAAGCGCGCTCGGTCTCCTCAAAGCCGTCGGCACCCGTCGAATGCAACACATAGAGATTCTTGCGCGAAAGCAGCTCGTTTTTGAGCGAAACCACGCGCTCGTTGAGGTGCTGGGCGCCAAGTGAACCGCCAAAGACGAGCAGCAGCGTAGCGTCCTCGGGAACACCAAGTGCCTTACGGCCGCGAGCGCGATCGCCCTCGATCACCGAGCGACGTACGGGGTTGCCGGTCATGAGCACGTGGTCAGGGTCACCTTCGCGCTCAAAGACCGAGCGCGCTGCCGGCACCGAGATGCACACGCGGGCGGCGTGGGAGTTCATCATCTTATTGGCCAGGCCCGGAACAGAGTTCTGCTCATGCAGCAGATACGGAACGCCTGCGCCCTTGCACCACCCCAGCAGCGGAACCTCGACATAGGCACCAAAACCGATGGCGGCATCGGGCTTGCCGACCTTTGAGAAATGATTGGCGAGCGCACGTTTGGCCTTGTTGACACGCCACAGCGAGGTCAACGCCGTCCAAGGGCGGGAGCGGTCGAAGCCCGTGACCGTAATGGGCACAAAGTCAAACCCAGCCTCGGGGACCAGACGACCCTCGAGCTTGCGCGACTGGCCCACGAACACAACGTGGTGGCCACGGTCACGCAGTTCTTCGGCCAAGGCGAGCGCGGGGTTGATGTGTCCTGCCGTGCCGCCGGCTGCAATAGCAACGGTCATTTTATCGGTCATGGTAGTCCCTTCGTACACGCGGTCCCTGGTCGTCGGTACGCAGACGCGCCGACGGGTCCGAGTTCAAATCGATTCGATTATATCCGCCGCCCGCGTTGCGAGGGCTGGGGCGCTGCGGACGACCTTGCGGAGCCGTTCGCGGGCGTGGACGAGCTGCCGGCTCGGTCGCAGAGCCATCCAGGACGGTAAAACCGTTACGCGAAGATCGCTCGCCGCGCACGTGGGGCACGCCGGCGGTACTCTCATCCATAACGGCAAAGCTCTCGCGGCGACGGTCGTACTCATCGCGACGGGCGCTCTCATACGAAACGCGCAGGATCAGACCGGCGAGCATAAGCGACACAATAATCGAAGAGCCGCCGTAGCTAATAAACGGCAGTGGTTTGCCCGTCATGGGAAACACGTTGAGGATGCCCAGCGCGTTAATCAAAAACTGCACCGCGAGAATGACCGCGGAGCCAGACGCCATGAGCGCACCCCGACGATCGGTCGCCTGCTCGGCAATGCGAAACGCCGAGTAAATCAGCATCGCAAACACCAAGAAGAACAGCACGGTTCCGACAAAACCGACTTCCTCGCCAATGATGGCCAGGATGTAGTCGTTGTGCGCTTCGGGCAGATACGAGTACTTCATGGTTGAGTTGCCAATGCCGCGGCCGAACAGACCGCCCGAGGCAAAGGCCATGATTGCAAGCGTGGCCTGATAGCCGTCACCATACTCGTCGGCCCAAGGGTTCAAGGCAACCTGAATACGCACCATACGGTACGGCTCTGCGACAAGCGCAATCACGATCACGAGAATGCCGAAGATTAGCACGCCGATGATAAATCTGGGGTCGAGACCCGCAAACAACGCCATGCACATGAGGGTCAACAGGATGATCAGGACAGTACCGAAATCGGGCTGGATAAAGATCAGAAAGAGCGAAATGCCCAGGTAGATGCCCATCTTGCGAAGGAATTCGTTGATGTTGCCACCGGGCGAAAAGAAGCGATCGAGCATGATAGCCGAATACGCAATGGCAAATGGCTTTAAAAACTCGGAAGGCTGGAACTGAATACCGGCGATGTTGAGCCAGCGTGTGGCGCCACGGCTGCCGCTGCCCACCAAGAACACCAGAAGCAGTAGCCCTATCATGCCGATAAGGAAGATCCTGAGCACATCCTCCCCAAACCAGCTGTCCGGCAAAACGCGCACGATGGCAATCAGCGCCAGAACACCGACCACGGCAAACGCAGCCTGTCGACCCAGAAAAAACGTCGCCGAGCCATTCTCGTGCAGCGCCTCGACCGAAGACGCCGAGTACACCATCAGCAGGCCAAAGCATACCAAGGTAAACAAGCAGGCCATGAATATCAAACGGGGACGCATGATACGGGCGGGAACGCCGGCAATATAGCGTTCGCTAAACGACTGCCCACCGTGGCTGGAACGCGGTGTGGTGCGACGTGAGGAAGCACGGTCCGAGTCGGGCCTCCTCATACCTTGTCGGGGGCTCTCCTCTCTCACCGCAACCCCTATTCCATTTGTGATTTCGCTGTAGCGGCAAGCTGAGCCACGTAGTCCTTAAACACGCGGCCGCGCTCCTCATAGCCCGAGAACTCATCGAACGAAGAGCAGGCAGGAGAAAGTAAGATCACATCGCCACGGCTCGAAAGCGAACGGGCAACGTCCACGGCGTCGCGCAGGTCATCCGCCTGGGCGATATCCACATCGCCATCGACATCAGCCTCGTCCATAGCGGCGGTGAAGCGCTCGCGCGCATCGCCAAAGCAGACGACCGAGCGCACGTTGTCCATAACGACGCGCGCGAAATCCGTGAGCGGCGTGCCCTTATCGTGGCCGCCGAGCAGCAAGATCACGTCGTCATCGGGAAATGCCGTCAGTGCCTTCTCGACCGCATCGGTGTTGGTCGCCTTGGAATCGTTGACGTAGCGCACGCCGTCAATCTCGCCACACGGCTCCACGCGGTGCTCGAGCGGCTGGAACGAGGCCAGACCGCGGCAGACACCGTCGACATCGGCACCGACTGCCAAGGCAGCCGTAGCAGCGCACAGGGCATTGATAACATTGTGATGGCCCGAGATCTTGAGCTCGGATGTAGCGATGAGCGGGGTCTCGACGCCCTTCAGACGCACGATCATCTTGCCATCGCGCACAAAGGCGGCATCCTCGCCCTCAGGCTCGTCAAAGGCAACCTTGCAGATGCGACGACCCGGCGTGTAGATGTACTCATCGAACTCGTGAATGCCGGCGTCTTCGACGTCGACAACCACCAGATCGTCATCGACCATATTGTCAAACAGTTTGATCTTGGCAAGCGCATAGTTCTTATGGCTCTTATGCCAGCCCAAGTGGTCGGGAGTGATGTTGAGCAGCACCGCCACGCGGGGGTGAAGCTCGGTTGTCGTAGCAATCTGATAGCTCGAGAGCTCAGCCACAAACCACTCGTTGTGGGCTCGGCCGTCAATCTCGTTGACCGGTGGCTCGCCTATGTTGCCGACAGCAACGCTGGCCTCGCCGGCAGCCTTGAGCAGATAATCAGTCAGGGACGTGGTGGTCGTCTTGCCGTTGGTACCCGTAATGGCAATCCAGTTATCGGGCGACAGGCGATAGGCAAACTCGGGCTCACCCATAATCTGGGCGGCATGCTCGCGCCCGGCCTTAAAGAAGCCCGAGAACTCCGAGATGCCCGGGCACGTCACGCATACGTCATAGGCGCCCTCGACCTGTTCGGTCCCATAGACAAACGACGCACCAGCAGCCTCGAGCGCACGCGTGGCGTCATTGGGCTCAGAGGTGCCGCCGCCATACACGGTAACGGCGCTTACGCGCTCGGGATGTGCCAGCGCCCAGCGGGCGACATCGAGACCGGATTTGCCCTGACCCAAAACGAGCAGGCTAAAGACATCAGCAAGAGGCATGAAAGACCACTATCCCAACTGGAAGAACAAAGCAAGGCCAACGGCACCAAAGGCCGCAGCGATAATCCAAAAACGGATGACGACCTTGGTCTCGGCCCAGCCCTTCTTTTCGAAATGATGATGGATGGGCGCCATAAGGAAGACGCGCTTGTGCGTAAAGTGGAAGTAGACAACCTGAATCATGACCGACAGGGTCTCAACGATAAACAGGCCGCCGATGATGAGGGAGACGACCTCGGTGTTGGTCATGATGGACGTGCAGGCAAACGCGGCGCCCAGGGCAAGCGAGCCGGTATCGCCCATAAAGATGCTCGCCGGATAGCAGTTGAACCACAGAAAGCCCAAGCAGGCACCGGCACACGCGGTGCAGAAGATGGACAGGTTCACGTCTCCGTGCAAAAACGCCATGGCAGCCATGGCGAGCATGGCAATCATGGAGGTGCCGCCAGCAAGACCGTCAAGGCCATCGGTCAGGTTCACGGCATTAGAAAGACCGGCGATCATCAGCCAGCAAAAGACAATGTAAAGCCACGGGAACGAAAGGCCACAGATGGTGGTCGAAAGAACACCGAGGTCAATCGTCAGGCCGCCGGGAAAACGAATCTCGGGGGCGACGCCGCACCAGTTGACGGCAAGTACCGTAAAGGTGACACAGATAATGGTTAGGCCGATCATCTTGGCATGGGGCGTCAGACCGAGCGAGCGCCCATGCGTAACGGAGGTCAGGTCGTCGATCAGGCCCAGCACGCCGGTCGCCAGCGTGGCGAGCAGCACGAGCACGAGCTCGGTGGTGAGCTTGCCCATCAGCAGGCAGGTCAGCGAGATCGCGACGAGGATGACAACGCCACCCATGGTGGGCGTTCCCTGCTTAACCAAATGACGCTTGGGGCCGTCGGCACGAACCTGCTGGCCGATACCCTCGACTTTGAGCAGCTTGATCCACCACGGCATGAGCAGCAGCGCAATGGCAGCGGCGATGCCAAGCCCCAAAAAAGCCTGATACGTTGGATACGAGGGATTGCCGAACATGGGCTAGCACACACCTTCCACAAAGCGGTCGAGCTCAACAAAGCGGGAACCCTTGACCAGTACAACATCATGTTTTTCAAGCGCGCCGCCCATGCGGTCGAGCACCTGCTGATAATCGGAGAACACCTGGATGCGGTCCTCGTCCATGCCCATCATGCGCGCGGCATCGGCCATAAGCTGGGCCAGCTCACCACCCACGCACGCCAGCATGTCGAGCTTCTTGGCGGCGGCATAGGCGCCCACGAGCTCATGCATGCGAGGAGCCTCATCGCCCATCTCGCCCATCTCGCCCAGGATCGCCATACGAGACCCCGTGCACGAAAGCGAGCACAGTAGATCGAGACCAGCAGCCATGGATTCGGCGCTGGCGTTATAGGAATCGTCGATGACGCGGGCACCGCTCTTGGCGCGCTTGATCTCCTGGCGGTGCCCGGTGATCGTGAGGCCCCTAAAGGCAGCATCGATCTGCTCGGGCGTCACGCCCAGGCGATAGGCAACCGCGGCGGCCTTAACGGCATTTGGAACGGACTGCACGCCGGGGATGGCAAGCATGGTATCGATCGTCTCACCCTGGCCAAAATCGAGCGTAAAGACCGGACGGCCCTCGTCATCAACACGAATGTCGCGGGCACGGACCTCATCGTCGTCCGAGACGCCGGCCAGCATCACGTCGATACCAGCAGGCTGGGCGAACGTATCGCGAATGAACGGCGTAAAGTCGTCCTCGCCGCCCAAAACCAGCAGCGGCAAGAAGTCGCCGGCGGCGCACATGCCCTGGACAATCTCGGCCTTAGCGCGGGCGATGTTCTCGCGGCTGCCCAAAATGCCGATGTGAGAGGTACCAATCTTGCTCACGATGGCAAGGTTGGGATTGGCGGACTGGGACAGGCGCTCAATCTCGTGGAAATGGTTCATGCCCATCTCGAGCACCAGGACCTCGGTATCGGCCGGAGCGGAAAGCACCGTGAGCGGCATGCCGATCAGGTTATTGAAATTGCCCTTGGTGGCCCAGACACGATAGCGCTTGGCGAGCACGGCGGCGAGCACGTCCTTGGTCGTCGTCTTGCCGATGGAACCGGTAATACCAACGACCAGGCAGCCAAGCTCCAGGCGATACGCGTGCGCCAAACGCAGCAGAAACTCCTCGGGATCATCGGTCAGCAAGATGGCACAGCCCTTGTCCTGCGCCAGCGAGACCAGCTCGGCCTCGGGCTCACGCGTCATCACGACGGCGCCGGCACCCGACTGGACGGCACGGGAAGCAAAATCATTGCCGTCGACGTTTTCACCGGGAAAGGCGACGAAAATCGTCCCTTCCTCGACCTGGCGCGAGTCGATAACGCACCCGCGGCATACCCGATCGGCTTCTCCCGTCACGGTTCGGGCCCCTGTTGCGGCCGCGAGGTTGTTGACGGCGATCTCTATCATTGCAGCTCCCCTGTAAACCTAATAATGCTATCGGCGTATTGTATCCCAGCGCCGCACATGCGTGGTGCAGGGCATGTGAACACCCTCATATGGGACAACAAACCACGCCCCAAAGATTGTAACCCCCTACTTCGTGTGCGGGATACCCAGCACGTCGAGCGCGTTGGCCATAATGGACTGGAACGGCACCGCAGCGGCATCTGAGCCGCTCGGCGTTCCGTCGAGCGTGATATAGCACAGCACCTTGGGCGATTGTGCCGGTGCAAAGCCCATAAAGGACGACATGTAGTTCTCCTTGAGGTAGCCGCCGTTCTCGTCGGCACGTTCGGCCGTACCGGTCTTACCCGCCACGTCATAGCCGTCAACCGCGCCGCCAACGCCCGTTCCCTCGGACACGACCGTCTGCATGCACGATGTCACCTGGGATGCAGCATCCTCAGAAATCGCGCGCTCGCCTTCGCCCCAGTCCTTCTCGTCGCCTTTGCTGGACTTATAGAAGTGCGGTGTCATCATCACGCCGCCGTTGGCGATGCCGCCCACGGCACGTGCGATCTCAATCGGCGAGACGGACAGTGCCTGTCCAAAGCTCATCGAGCCCAGCGTGGCGCCGTCATACTGGTCACGCTCCTTGACGATACCCAGGCTCTCGCCCGGAAAATCTACACCAGAGCTGTGACCGATGCCCCACTTGTCCACATAGGCGGCAAAGTCGTCGGCACCGATCTTGCGCCCCACCAGGACAAAGCCCACGTTGGACGAACGGCGCATCATCTCGCGCACATCCATGGTCATGGCGTAGTCGCGCTTGTCGGCATCGGTGACGGTATCGTCGCCCACCTTGATGCTCGCCGGCACCTCAAACGACGTACTCGATCGCACGACACCCAAGTCGAAGCCGGCGCCCGCCACGAGCGTCTTAAAGACCGAGCCGGGCTCGTAGGCGTCGGTGACCAGGCGCAAGTTCATATCCTCGGTTTTGGCGTTTTCCAGATCGGTCTGGTCGTAAGTCGGATACGAGCAGGCTGCCAAGATCTCGCCTGTCGTAGGATCGGTGACCAGCGCCGAGCCGTTCTTGGCCTTTGTCTTCTCGACAGCCTCTGCCAGGGCATCCTCGGCCGCACGCTGGATATTGACGTCGAGCGTCGTCACGATATCAACGCCGTCGACCGCGGCCACCTTTTTATAGGCACCGCCCGCGATATAGCTGCCGTCCCTCGCGCGCTCGCGTACGAGAGAACCGTTCGTGCCAGTCAGAAGCTTGTTGTATTGCTTTTCGAGACCCGTCAAGCCGTCGTTGTCCACATTCACTACACCCAGCACCTGCGATGCCAGGTTGCCGTAGGGGTACACGCGCTTCATGGCCTGCTCAAAAAGCACGCCGGGCAGGTTCTTCTTCTCCAGCGCCGCAACATCGTCTTCGTCCACCTGGCGCTTGATATACACCCAGGTTCCATCGGACTCAACGAGCTTGCGGCAGGTCTTTTTATCGATTCCAGTTGCCTTGACCAGCGCTGACACCGTCTTGTCAACATCCTCGACAAGCTGCGGGTTCACGGCGATGTTGCGACATTCGACCGACGATGCCAACACGTTGCCGTTGCGGTCGTAGATGGTGCCGCGTTTGGCATAGAGGGTCTGCGCAAGCAGGCGGCGCGCATCGGCACGCTCCCGCAGTTTATCGGCTTCGGCAATTTGATAGTCGGCAAGGCGAAAGACGCCCAAGCCCAAGCCAAGCCCGATGAAGCCCATGACGGCTTTGCGGCGAGGCAGAGGCGCGCCTGTGAGCCATTCGGTCGACGAACTCTTGCGCGACCTGGTGTTATGCACTTGAGGGCCGCCCGAGCCGCGAAGTCGCGACGCCGGGTCGTTGCCACGGGACTGCCCGGCGTTGTAAGATTGCCGACCCGTTCCTTGATAACCAGAACGTCCCCGCGACGAGGGACGTCCAGAACCGCGGCCCCCATCGGAACCGAGGCGATAGTCATTTGTCATACTCAGCTACCGTCTTGCTACTGAGCGGTCGCGGTCGCGTTGGCGCCCGCGGCTGCATCCTGCGAAAAGTCAAGTGTAACGCTCTCGCTGGGCTCCACCATGCCATAAGCGCCCGCAAGGTCGCGAATGCGCGTGTCGGCGCCATAGACCGAATGCATGACCTCCAGATCGGAGCTCTCATCGGTCGCCTTTTCGAGCGTGTTGGTAAGCTCGGCGTTGCTGTTGAGCACCTGGGCCGTGACGCCGGCAAGCGCCACGCGGGCGACACCAATCGTCATGAAGATAGCCGCAATGATGCAAAACGTTTTAAGAACGCTCATGAAAACCGGGCTTACCGCCTGGTTTGCCTGACGGCCCGCGCCCGTGTAGACATCAAAGCGCGGCGTGCGCTGCTCACGGGGAGCAACGGGGGCCTGCGGCGTCTCACGATAGGCGGGCATGGCGTTCATATCATAGGCGAGTGCTGCGCTTGAAGTGTTGTAGCCCATGATATGCCGCCTCCCATCCCGAGTACGTTGGTAGTGTGTTTAAGCTTCGTTTATGGTGCGAGCGGGAGGTCCAATATCGCGCGGTCGCGCCTACAGACGCTGCGCCACGCGGATTTTGGCTGATCTCGCCCGAGGGTTGCGCTCAACCTCATCAGGCTGGGCAACCAAGGGTTTGCGGGTGATGACCTTGAGTATCGGCACGTTGCCGCACACGCACACCGGAATCTCCGGCGGGCACGTGCACCCCTGGCTCATCTCCTTAAAGTGGTTCTTTACGATACGGTCCTCGAGCGAGTGATACGAGATGACGCAGATACGTCCGCCCGGGTTGAGCCACCTGGTGGCGGCATCAAGCCCTCGTTCGAGCACATCGAGCTCGTGATTGACCTCGATGCGAATGGCCTGGAAACTTTTCTTGGCCGGGTGTCCGCCATGCCGACGAGCGGCAGCCGGGATACCCGCCCTGATGATCTCAACAAATTGGCCGGTGGTTTCGATCGGTTCTTGCTCGCGGCGGCGCACGATCTCGCGCGCAATCTGCGAGGCGAACTTCTCTTCGCCGTAGACGCGTAGAATCCGGGCGAGGTCGTGTTCGTTATAGGTGTTGATGACCTCAGCTGCGTTTAAGGTGTTATTACCCGGATCCATCCGCATGTCCAATGGGGCGTCCTCGTTATACGAAAAGCCCCTGCCAGGGATATCGAGTTGCGGTGACGAAACGCCCAAATCGAACAGGAAGCCATCGACCCCGGGCACCTCGGCCGAGCAAAGCAGCTCGTCCAAGTCGCCGAAGTTGCCCTTCAGCAGCTGGTGCGGAACGCCGGGAACCTCGCGGTCCAGACGGGCGCCAGCGGCCTCGAGGGCCATGTCGTCCTGATCGACGCCGAGCAAAAGGCCCGTCTCCCCCACCTGCGCGGCCATCTTTACCGAATGGCCGGCACCGCCAAGGGTGCAATCGCAGACAACGGAGCCGCTCTTTAGCCGCAGCGACTCAAGCACTTCGCCGAGCATGACAGGTTCATGCCGATATTCTTGTGTCAAGATCCCACGCTCCATCCGTTACCCGTGCCTTGCCCTTACGAGAAGAAGAGGTCCAGCAGGGCCTCATCGTCATCGTCCTCATCGGCCGCGGCGCGATCCCAAACCTCAAGGTGGTCGTAGTTGCCCACAACCGTGACCTCGCGGTCGAGGTTCGCCTGCTTGCGGAGAGACTCGGAAAGACCGATACGACCGGCGCTGTCCACGTCCATCGACGTGGTGCGCTTGTTGATCGCCCTCATGAGCTTCTGGTCATTAATGTCACGCGGGTTAAAACCCTCGTGGCCCTCACGACCCGCGAAGAGTCCTTCGACCCACTTATCGAAGGCCTCGGCAGAGAACACGTACAGAGCATCGACATCCAGGGCTTTGAACACGCGAACGTGCTCTCCAAGCTCCTCGCGAAGGGGTGCAGGCAGGGACAGACGACCTTTTGCATCGAGATTGCGCTCGTATGCACCAGTCATTCCCATGTGCGCCCTCCCCTCGGTTACTCAGATGGCACGTACGCGGGGAACCACCCCGCCTGTCGACGTCATCAATAATATGGGGAACCGCCCCATTTTTCAACACCTTTCCCCACCCCT
>UQRW01000044.1 GCA_900543515.1 uncultured Collinsella sp. | reverse complement strand
GGGGCTTGCCCGTATCGTAGGCAATGCGCCGAATGCTCGCCATCGAAATTTATCGATGGCCTATTTCAGACTGTAATGGGGTAGTTCTGTAGAGAACACCGTTGCCGCCGGTAACCAAGCGGTCGTAAAGACGGCTGCCCAGCTGGCCGAGGAGTCGGCAAAGCAGCTCAAGGACGCTCAGGCCGCCTACGATGCCGCCCAGAAGAAGGCCGACGCGGCGGGCCAGTCTCAAAAGCAGGCACAGCAGCAAAAGAATCAGGCCTCGCAGGCTGTGAGCGACAACGAAATCGAGCAGAACGCAGCAGAAGTCGCCGCGCTCCAGGAGAAGATTGACGAGCTCAAAGCCGCCGTCGAAAAGACCGAGCTGCAGCAGAAGAAGCTGGGCGACCTGAACGATCAGCTCGAACAGGTCAACAAGAGTGTCGAGGATAAGACCCAGGCGCTCAAGGACGCCAAGGCAAAGCAGGATGAGGCCAAGAAGGCCCTCGATGATGCCCAGGCCAAGCTCGAGGCCATGGGTATGGACGAGTACGAGGCCGCCAAGAAGGCTGTCGAGGACGCACAGGCAAAGCTCGATGACGCCAATAAGGCCGTTGCTACTGCACAGGCCAATCTGGACCAGGCCAAGGCTGACGAGGCCAGCGCCCAGCAGGAAAAGCAGAATACCGAGGCAGCTTTGACGACTGCCCAGGCCAAGAAGCAGGAGACTGCCGCTGCTCTCGCAGCCGCAACCACCGCGCGCGATAACGCCCAGCAGAAGTTCAACCAGGCGCAGGCCGCGCTCGATGCTGCCGTCTCGGGTACGGGTGTTGACCTGAGTGCGCTTGAGGCCGCCATGAACGCTGCTGCTGGTGAGCTCAAGACCGCGCAGGCGGAGCTCAATGCCGCGACGGATGCCGACGCTACCGCCCAGGCGAACCTGCAGGCGGCCCAGAATACCGCCACCGCCGCGCAGGAGAAGGCCAACGCCGCCAACGCTGCCGTGGCATCTGCCCAGTCTGCATACGATGCGGTAAACAAGGAGTACGAGGACGCGGCCAGTAAGCGTGACGCCGCCAAGGCCGCATACGAGAAGGCGCAGCAGACCGAAGCAGACAAGAAGACCGCGTACGATAAGCTTGTCGAAGTTCGCAAGCAGAAGCGCAGCGAGTGGGAGGCAGCCTGCGCCGCTTCGAACGCCGCGGAAAAGGCTTATGACGCTGCTAATGCCCAGGTTGAGGCTCTTGAGCAGCAGATTGCAGACCTAAAGTCCAACATGACCGTTGACCAGGAAGTCATCAGTCAGGGTATGTTCGGCTTCATGAACTACATCATCGGCGGCAGCCAGTTCACAGCCACGCAGAAAAAGAACGCCCAGGATGCCGTATCGATGCTGACCGGTGCCGCTGACAAGGCCGAATGGTATGACCAGTACGTCGATCAGGACATGTCGCACGACACCAACCCGCTTTCCTTGGAGCAGATGCGCAACGCCTTGACATATCTCGACACCCAGAACAACCTCCGCAAGGCGAACGGTCAGTCGGCGCTCAGCGTCAGCCTCCGCATGACTGCGGCAGCCGCCCTTAATGTGTCATATTCATCGAACATCTGGAGACACTCGGGCTGCTACTGGGATAACGGTGAAAATCTTGCTGGCGGTGGCGGTGCATATACCGGCGGCGAGACTGAGGATACCCTCGGCTGGCCCTACACTGGTCTCTACACTCAGGAGAAGGTTAATTACGAGAATTGGATTAAAAAGTACGGTGCGGATAGCGAGGCTGGCAAAGATCTCATAGCTCATCGCTATGATTCGTACTATATCTACCAAAACTATAACGATGTGTATTCCGGTACAAAAGATGAGAACGGTAAGGAAAGAGGAGACGGCTGCGGGCACTATCTCAACATTATCGATTCCGCTACGGCGGCTATCGGTATCGCAACCGGTAGCGGAAAGAACACCGATTCCGAGGTAACCGCATTCGATTACAGCGATGATGACACTCAGGCCGATTTCACGGTCTCTGAGTTCAAGAAGCTCGTCAACGACTACATCGATTCTGCCTATAACGCTGGCGGCACGCAGGCGCAGAAGGCGCAGCTCAAGGAGCTTCAGGGCAAGCTCGCCGAGGCGCAGAAGAACTTTGGAACTACTAGGGAAGCTTACTTCGCAGCTGTAAACGGGCAGGATACCGCCCAGGACGCTTTCACCGCAGCAGATGTGAACATGAACACCGCCAAGGGTGAGTACGAGAAGGCTAAGTCCGACACCGCCGCCGCGAAGACGGCATACGACGCCGCGAAGGACGCACTCGGCGGAATCGACATCGAGTCCCTCAAGCAGAACCTCGACGCCGCCAAGGGCGAGGCCGCTACTGCCCAGGCAGCTTTCGATAAGGCAAACGCCACGCTTGCTGACAGCAAGACGAAGGCAGCCGAGGCCGCTGCTCACAAGGCGAAGGCTCGCAGCGCCCGTGATGCCGCCAAGGCAAAGTCCGAACAGGCCAACGAGGCGTATGACAACGCTACCGCTTCGGTCAAGGACCTTGCCGCCAAGCGCGATGCCGCCCAGGCGGACCTTGCGAATAAGCAGGGCTCGCTTGACGAGGCAAAGAAGGCCGACGATGCCGCCCAGGCCGGTGTAGACAAGGCCCAGGCCGCAGATGTCCAGGCCGCGACTGCTCTTTCGGACGCCAAGCAGGCGGTTGCCGCCAAGGCGCAGGCTGTGTCCGATGCGCAGGCCAAGGTCAAGGCTGCCGAGGGTGAGCTGGCTACCGCGAACAAGGCCTTCGAGCGCTTCGCTGGAGCCCAAAAAGCGGTCGACGACGCCAAGGTCGCCTATGACGCCGCCGTCGCCGGCGTCGCCGATGCCCAGAAGCAGCTCGAGGCCGCCAACGAAGCCGTCGTCGATGCGAACTTCGAGATCGTCAAGGCCAAGGCCGAGCTTGCCAGCGACGAGGCACTCAAGGCCGATCTTGAGGTTGTCGACCACAAGGCCTCTCTTGCCGCGGGCACGACGGGTAACGAGAAGCTGGTCAAGCTGAACGCTGCCTACGCTCGCTATAAGGCTGCCGTCGATGCCGCCGCTGGTCTCAAGGCTGCTCTGAGCGATGCCGATGCCAAGCTGTCCGATGCCAACGACGCCTATGCCGCCGCGCTTGCCGAGTTTGACGATGCCAAGGATGCCCTGGCTGCCGCGCAGGCCGAGTACGACAAGTATCATCCCAAGGCCGAGCCGCAGGCTAAGCCTCAGGCTAAGCCTCAGGTTACGCAGGCTGCTGCAAAGGCCCCTGCCGCTAAGAAGAAGGCGGCGTCGGGCGCGCTTGCCCAGACCGGCGACAACTCCGCGCTTGCGGGCGAGGTGTTCGTCATCGGCGGCATTACGCTCGTTGCCGCGGGCGTGACGCTGAGCGATCGTCGTCGCAAGCAGATGTAGCGTATTGAGCGCTGGCCTCGCGACGAATTGCGGTATGTCGCGAGGCCGACTCGATAACTCAACCGATAAGGCCGGCGCGCTGTTAAACGCAGCGCGCCGGCCTTTCTTTGTTTCGATATCAAAAAGCCCGGTCAGCAGTCGTGAAAGCTACCGGCCGGGCAAGCCGTAGGCAATATGGTTGCTGTCGAGCAGCTGCTCAGCTTAGCCCAGCAGGCTTAAGCCCACGGAGACAAACGCCAGGATAACGCCGACGATGGACTCGCCGCCGAGCAGGCCGCTGGCGACAACCAGGCCCTGTTCCTGGAAGGCGGCGTCCTTGGCAGCCCTCTCCTCGTCAGAAAGACCAGCGGTGGCGTCGCGGTGGGCGGACCACTTGTCGTAGGCGAGCTTGACGCAGGAGCCCAGGAATGCCGTGAGTGACATGTAGAACGGCAGGTACACGCCCAGGCCGATCATCATGGCCGGAATGCCGAGCCAGTACATGACGATGCCGGCGATAAAGCCGCCAACGAACCACGGCACGCTCGGGATGCCCGAGACCATGGTGGCGACGACGCTTGCCTGCGCGGCAACAAAGCTCTTGTCGGGGCCAAAGGCGTCCGGGCCATAGGCGGTGACGAGCGCGACCATGACGGCTGCGGCGACCAGGGCGCCCACGATGCCGCCGATGGCCTGGCCGATCCACTGCGCACGCGGGTTGGTGCCCAGCACGGCGCCGGCCTTAAAGTCGTTCATGACGTCGCCCGCAAGGCCGCACGCCACGGCAACGATGCCGGCGATAAAGAACAGCTTGACCTGAGCGATCTGGGCGCAGGCTGCCACGATGAGCATGACGATGAGGCCAAAGATCTCCATGGGGTCGATGCCCGTCTGGCCGCAGCTCTGTGCGCTCATGATGGTGGTGACAAAGGTGAACAGCGTCACGATGACGGCCGGGACGGGACCAAGGTCGAGCACGATGGCGACGATCACGGCGATGGCGGCGGCGCCCAGGCCGATGATGCCGGCGTCGAGCTTAAGGGAGCCCGAGATGAGCGACTGCTCGTCGGTGTCGGTGGAGCTGTCGGCGGCAAGACCGCGGACGATACCGGCGACCTGCGGCAGGATGTCCTTGAGGACGACGGCGACGCCAAAGCCCATCATGAGGCCCATGCCCAGGGACTTGACGATGCCCTGTGCAGTCACAACGTCGAACAGGCCGGCAGCGGTGCCGCCGACAATGATGCCAAAGTTGCCCAACAGGGCGCCGGCAAACCAGAAAGCGACCGGGGCGAAGCCCACGAGGAAGCCGACGGAGAGCAGCATGGGCGAGTTGTAGATGCCAAAGGTCACGCCGGGGATGTTGAGCGTGCATAGCATGCTGGGCACCACGCCCAGGGCGTCGCGCAGCACGCTATAGATGCCGGCGATGGCCATGGAACCAAAGAGCTGCTTGCCGGTTTTGCCGCCAGCCTCGGTCGCGCGCAGGGTCTGAGCTGCGGCGTTGCCGGTGGGGAACTCAAGCGCGGCGTCTACGATAAAGTGACGGTGGATGAGCGCGGTGGCCAGCAGGCCCAGGATGGTGCCGGCGAGCGCCACGATAAACATGTCAAGCCAGCTGATCTGGTCGGCATAGCCCAGCATCCAGGCGCCCGGGATGGTAAACGCTAGGCCGCCGGCGACCATGGCGCCTGCGGACATGATGGTGTGGGTGACGTTTGCCTCGTTGAGACTGGCGTTGCCCATGAGCTTAAGGAAGAACAGCGAGATGACGGCAGCGAAGACGATCGGCCAGGGGAGTGCGCCCATCTTGAGGGCGGTGTAGGCCGAGCTTGCCGTGATGATCACGCAGCCAAGGACGCCGATGACGACGCCACGCAGCGTGAGTTGCCCGCGCATCGAAGCACGGTTCGAGGGATTGCTCATATAAAACTCCTTTGCGTATATCCGCTTCCCCCGGGAGCGCCGCTACGGATACGGCGCGGGAAGTCGGGTTACCAAGGGCCGCCGCGTGAGCTCGCGCGCGACCGCGCACCAGTATAACCGCAAGCTAGTCATTTTGGGATGACTGGTTTAGGTAGGCGATATACTGCTGGGCAGACGAAAGGAGCGCCGACGATGCTTAATGGGTGCGCATATATATTGACGGTCGACGTGGGTAACACGTTCATTCGCTTTGGTCTGTTTGCCGAGGATTCGGCTGCGGCGCAGGAATGTCCGCTTGCGACGTGCGAGATCACGACGCCGTCGAGCATCACGGCCGATGAGGCTCGCATGAGGCTCGCGCAGGTCATGGGCGCGCTGTCAGCCGATGCGGGCATGCCGGGTGCACTCGTTCCCGCGGCCGCAGTGCTGAGCTGCGTGGTGCCGGCGCTCGAGCGCCCGTGGAAGGCGGCGCTTTCCCGTACCTGCACGGGACGCGTGCTCACGGTGGGACCGGGACTTAAGACCGGCATGCCCGTGCACTACGACGACCCGGCCGAGATCGGCCCCGACCGCATTGCCGACGCCGTGGCGGCCCGTGCCGTCTACGGCTCTCCGTGCATCGTGATCGACCTGGGCACGACGACCAATATTGAGGTCATCGACGCGTGCGGAACCTTTGTGGGCGGCGTCATCGCGCCGGGTCTGGCGCTCGGTGCCCGGTCGCTTTCGGCCGCTGCGGCGCGTTTGCCTCAGGTCGAGCCTTCGGCACCCACGCATGTCATCGGCCGTAACACGCGCGAGGCGATGCGCTCGGGCGTGGTCTTGGGCGAGGTAGCCCGCATCGACGGTATGCTCGACATGGTGCTCGCCGAGATGCGCGCGACCAAGGCCGCGGGGGAGGGCGACGTGCCCATCGTCATTACCGGCGACGATGCCGAGGCACTCGCGTCGCTGGTCGGTCACAGCCTGACGGTAGATGACGCACTGACGCTGCGGGGTCTCGCCGAGCTCTACCGCATCAACCAAAAGCCCCGCCGCGTGTAAAAGTGAGGGCGCCGGTGGGACAAACGCCCCCACCTTTCACCTGCTACAATGGGTCAAACTATTGCGATTACGGAGGTGTCTGCCATGTCGGACGATCTTCATCAAACTTCGTCAGGCAAGCGCCTGGACGTCATTAGCTGGGACGAGTTCTTTATGAGCGTGGCCATCGCCGCGCAGCGCCGCAGCAAGGACCCCAACACGCAGGTGGGTGCGTGCATCGCCAACACCAACCACCGCATCCTTTCGGTGGGCTACAACGGTACGCCCTCGGCGCTCAACGACGACTTTTTCCCGTGGGGCACGAGCGACGACCCGTTGCAGGATAAGCACAACTACGTGGTGCATGCCGAGGCAAACGCCGTGCTCAACTACCGCGGCTCGCTCAAAGACCTCGAGGGTTCCACGGTCTACGTCACGCTGTTCCCGTGCCACGACTGCGCCAAGATCTTGGCACAGGTGGGCGTGGGCGAGGTCGTCTACCTGGACAATAAGTATGCCGACACCGATGACGGCCGTATCAGCCGCCGCATTCTCGACTCCTGCGGCATCAGCTACCGCCAGGTCATCGTCGATGTCCAGATTGGTACCGGGGGACAGGCTCGGCAGTAATATGCGTTGTCGCTATCTGACGACGAACGCAGCTCAAAGAGCCCCGTCCCAAATTGACTACTCGTGAAAGTCGCGTCTGCGCGCATGGACGGCTCGTGAGCGGGTACATGGCTGTAGTAACATAGCTTCTGTCCGCGGGCATGCCCGCGTTATTGTGAGAAAGGAGCCCCTGTGGCTGTTAACGAAGAGCTGCTTAAGAAGGTTCTTGAAGAGATTCGCCCCAACCTGCAGGCCGACGGCGGCGATATGGAGTATGTGGGCGTCGACGACGAGGGTGTCGTCAAGCTGGAACTGCAGGGCGCTTGCGCCGGCTGTCCCATGAGCTCGCTGACCCTTTCCATGGGTATCGAGCGCATCCTGAAGGAGCACGTGCCCGGCGTTACCCGCGTTGAGCAGGTCAATGTTTCCGGCGAGGCCGAGGACCTGTACGACGAGTACGCGCCGTTCTAAGATGCGAAAGCTGCGGACGGTACGCTCCGCATAGACGTTACGCCCAGATATGCGGCTGCGAGCACAAGGCCCGCGGCCGCATTTGTATGTAGGGAGCAGGGGATCGATATGCTCAACGACCTCTACCATATGCTTGACCCCGTTGCGATCTCGGCGGGCCCCATCACGATCTACTGGTACGGTCTGGCCTATGTGGTCGGCGCTCTGCTCACGGCGGTCGTTATGTACCGCACGCAGCGTCGTTGGGGCTTCGACATCACGATCGATGACCTGACGAGCGTCGTGGTCGGCGCGGTCTTTGGCCTCATCATCGGCGCGCGCCTGTTCTACGTCGTCTTTTACGGCGATGGCTACTATTGGACCCACCCGCTCGAGATCTTTGCCACCAACGAGGGCGGCATGAGCTTCCACGGCGGCCTGGTGGGCGGCATTATCGGCGGCATCATTGTGTGCCGCATGTATAAGCTCGACGCCTGGACCATCGCCGACCTTGCTGTGATCGGTGCCCCGCTGGCCTTGTGCCTGGGCCGTTGTGCCAACTTTGTCAACGGTGAGCTGTGGGGCAAGCCGACCGATCTGCCCTGGGGCGTGGTCTTCGGTGGCACCGCGGGCGATATGCCGCGTCACCCCTCCCAGCTCTACGAGGCATTTCTTGAGGGCATCGTGCTCTTTTGCATTCTGCAGGTGCTCAGCCGCAAAAAGCCGCTACTGCCCCAAGGCACGTTTATGGGCGTGTTTGTGATGGGTTACGGCATCGTCCGCTTCCTCATTGAGTTTGTGCGCGTGCCCGATGCGCAGCTGGGCTATCTACTGGGTGGCGTTATCACCATGGGCCAGTTGCTGAGCCTGCCGCTCGTAATCGCGGGCCTGGCGCTCATCATCTTTGCCCGTCGCCGCAACCAGCCCCAGCGCGTCTACCTGGACGCCTAACCACCAAAACCACCACAAAGGGGACAGGAACCTTTGTGGTGGTTCGCTGGGCGACGATGACAGAACCGTAACGTTTCCCCAGATAAAACCTGCCAAAATAAACCTGTCCCTTTTTGGCAGGTTTCTAGAAAGGCTTTCGGACTGTGAAGGATTCCGACCTCTCCACAACGGCTGCGCGCGACGCTGCCCGCATCGTCTGGTTTAAGCGCTACCCCGCCAAGCAGACGCTCATCGCATTTTTGCTCGCGCTGTTGGCGACCACGGCGTTTTCCATCGATCCCGCCCCGGTGTCGAGCAACGCAGTCTTGGCGATTGACCCCAAAGCCTCGGGCATGCTGTACGTGTGCTACGAGGTGCTCCTCTCGTTTGCCGGCCATACCGACGCGGTCATGCTGCTTGCGCTTGCCTGCTTGCTCACTCTGCCGTTTCGCTACGTGTTCTTTGGTCGTGGCGACACCTGGCGTCCATCGATCATTCTGCCGTCGCTGTTCTTCGCCATCTGCATGGTGTTCGGCCGCAGCTACGACCTCACCGACTCGGCCGAGATTGTCCTTGGCGACAAAGCTCGCATCATCTGCGCCTGGATTGGCGGCGCGGGCTGGATGCTCCTGGCGATCGTTGCCTTCTACCTTGCCTTTGAGTGTCTAGATTGGCTGAGCTCCCGACGCATCCCGTTTTCCGAAGCGCACTTTGGCCGCGTATGGCGTGTGACTCACGCCGTGCTCTCGGTCCATCCCTTTGCCGGGCCCTTCCTGGTGCTTATGATCGCCTGGACGCCCACGCTCATCGCTTCACTGCCCGGCCTTTTTATGGGAGATACGGGCGCGCAGATTCGCCAGTGGTTCAACTATCCCAACGGCACGAGCGACTACCTGCGCCTACTCAACCCCAACGTGCTGCTCAACGGGCATCATCCCGTAGTGCACACGGCCATTATCGGCTCGTGCGTCCAGCTGGGGCTTTCACTGTTCAACAGTGCCAACGCAGGTCTTGCCATCTATACCTGTGCTCAGTTCGTCATCACGGCTGCCTGCATGGCCTATTCCATTTCGTCGCTGCGCAAACTGGGCGTGAGTCTGCCGGTTCGCGGTGCGATCCTGCTGTTCTTTGCGTTTATGCCGATGTTCTCTAACTACGCGGCGTTGCTCACCAAAGACGTGCTCTTTGCCGACGCGTTCTTGGTGCTGCTGGTACAGACCGTCAAGCTCGTGGCATGTGGCTTGCCCCGTCGTGATGCCAATGCCGAGCGTGCGGGCGAACAGAGGCCCGTGCTCTTTGCGCGACATGACTGGCTGCTGCTCACTCTGGGCGCCATGGGTTCCACATTTCTGCGCAACGGCGGCCTGGTGTTTCCCCTGGCGGCATGCGTAATCGCGGCGGCGTTTTGCGTATGGGACGTGCATGTGGCTCGTCGTGCAGCCAAGCAGACTGGTGCTGCGCCTTCGGGCGCCATCCCGCGTTTCCGCTGGGTTGGCGTTCTCGCGGTGCTCGCGCTCTGCCTTGCCTCTAATATGTACTTCACCAAGGTCTTTATGCCGGCGCACGACATTACGCCCGGTTCCAAGCGCGAAATCCTCTCGATTCCGTTCCAGCAGACGGCTCGTTTCGTCCAAAAGCACGACGGCCTCAACTCGGGCGTCAACCCTACGGTTAAGGAGGACGGCACCATCGTGGAGGCGCCCTGCGACGGTTTGGTAACCGATGAGGAGCGCGCTGCGATCGATCGGGTGCTCAAGTACGAGAACCTGGGCCGCCGCTACAACCCCGACAAGTCCGATGCCGTCAAGAACTGCTTTAACGAGTACGCCTCGCAGGAGGACATCGATGCCTATTTTGCGGTATGGGCCCAGATGTTTAAGAAGGATCCCGAGTGCTATATTTCGGCGCTTATCAATAACTACTATGGTTATTTTTATCCGAGCGCGCGCGATGCCTGGGTCTACAGCACGGCGCGTAGTGCCGAGATCATGGCGCGTCCCGACAACCTCAAGTACTTCGACTTCCATCCGGTTGACAGCAACGTGGTGCGCTGGTGCGACCACCTGATCAATTTGTACCGTGTGGCGGTGCAGCGTGTTCCCTTTATCTCGCTCACCATGAGCTCGGCCACCTATGTGTGGATCATGATCGCCGTGGTGGTCTACTTGCTGCGTCGTCATTCATGGCGTGCGCTGGCGATCTGGGTGCCGCTGTTGGGCGTGCTCGCTGTGTGCCTGATTGGCCCGTGCAACGGCTCGACTTACATGCGCTACCTGTATCCGGTCATCGCCTGCATGCCCTTCGCCATCGGCGCCACCGTCACCCGCAGCGACTTCTTCTGGTTCTAACTTGGTGCATTGAGGGCCAGGTTTCTTTGCACCAAAGGGGACATCATCACGACGCCTTCATTTTGGGGTTTATCTCGCAGGCCAGTAGGTATATCATAACGACGTTTGTTTATATTGCCCGAGCATCTGCGCTGGGCTTTAGGTCGAAACCGATAGGAGACACGTATGTCCGGACACTCTAAGTGGGCCACAACCAAGCATCGTAAGGGCGCGCAGGACGCCAAGCGTTCCGCCCTCTTCTCCAAGCTCAGCCGCAACATCACCGTTGCTGCCCGTCTCGGCGGTGACCCGCTGCCCGAGAACAACGCCAGCCTCGCCGCTGCCGTTGCCAAGGCCAAGGCTCAGTCCATGCCTAAGGACAAGATCAAGTCCGCTATCGACAAGGCTTTTGGTTCGGGTGCCGATGCCGCCGTCTACGAGAACATCGTGTACGAGGGCTACGGTCCCGCCGGTGTCGCCGTCTACGTCGACTGCCTGACCGACAACCGCAACCGTACCGCCGCTGATGTCCGTTCCGCCTTCTCCCACGCTGGTGGCAACCTGGGCACCTCCGGCTCCGTTGCCTTCCAGTTTGAGCGCAAGGGCCAGATCGTCGTCGCCAAGGAGATCCTGGACGAGAACGCCAAGAAGGAGACCATGATCGCCAACGGTGCTGCCGGTGACGAGGATGAGTTCATGATGGCCATCGCCGAGGCCGGTGGCGAGGACTACGAGGATGCCGGCGAGGAGTGGATCGTCTGGACTACTGCTAACGAGGTCATGGCTGTCTCCAAGGCGCTCGAGGAGCAGGGCGTCCAGGTCAAGGGCTCCGAGACCACCATGGTCCCGACCACCCCGACCGAGGTTTCTGGCGCCGACGCCAAGAAGGTTCAGCGCCTCATCGACCGTCTTGAGGAGCTCGACGACGTCCAGGATGTTTACAGCACCATGGACATGACCGACGAGGTCATCGCTGCCCTCGAGGAGGAGTAGCGCCCGCACGGGTTAAGCCGTGCATATCTGGGCATAATGAAGCGAGCATGCAAGCCTCGTGGAATAGATGAGCCGGATCCGCGTGCGTAGAGCACCGGACCCGGCTCTTTTATAATGATGCGAACCGTTTTGTATTTCGAGTGCCGAGATTTGAAGGGAGCGCCACGTGCGCGTACTCAAACGAGCCCTAGCGATTGTGTATCTTGCCGCCGCCATCGTGGCGCTGGGTACGCTTGTCTGCCAGTTTTGGGGGCCGTATACGTATCGCTTTATGCTGCTGATGCGCGACCCCATGCCGCGCATTGTCGTGACGGCATGCGGCGGAGTTGTGGCGATCGGCGTGCTGGTAAGCTTCTTCCGCCTGATGTTTGCTCGTCGCGAGCCGTCCTGTGTGCATCCGGCGGGGGAGCGCAATATCGAGGTCACCCTTGCGGCGCTTTCTTCGTGTGCTAGGGCTGCTGCCGAGCGCGACGACCGCGTGATGGTCGAGCATGTCGAGGCCCGCGTCCAAGGCTCCGACGATTCGCACGTCCGATTTAAGGTCGAGGCTATCGCGCTTGACGATAAGGACGTGGCATCTCTGGCTACCGCGATGCAGCAGCGCATCGAGGAAGCTTGCGACACCATGCTCGGCACGCCGGGTACGACCGCGCGCGTCCGTTTTTTGCCGTCCAAGACTACCGTCCAGACCGTGGAGGTTTCCGGTGAGTGATACCAATCAAGATAAGACCGCTCGTACGCCGCGCCTGACGATTGACCAGAGCGCCACACCGGCGAGCGAACCTTTTGATTCCAAAGCAGAGGCAACCGAGTTACAAGACGCGGCAGCCGTGGATTTTGACGAGGCTATGGGTCTCATCAAGGGTACGGGCGCTGCCATCTGGAGCTATGCTGTGCGTCATCCCAACACCACGCTCGGTGCCGTCGCTGGCTTTATCCTCGCCGTGTTGGTGCTCACGCTCGGCCTGTGGGACACGCTCGTCATTGCATTCTTCGTGCTGATCGGCGCCGTGATCGGCCAAATTCGCGACGGCGAGAACGGGATCGTCAACTTCTTCGGCCGTCTGTTTAGCGGCCGCTAATATGTATTCGACTGTCGCATCCGCGGCAGGCATAAGGAGGAACCATGGCTTTTAATACGAAGGTCGATGTAGCCGATACCGAGCTCGAGGCAGACGAGACCGTCGCTGCCGAGGCCGAGGATGTGACGCTCGAGGACGAGGCACTCGTCGAGGCCGAGTCCGATGCTGATGAGGACGACGAGGGGGCGGACGAGGAAGCGGACGAGTCCGAGGACTCGCTGACCTATTCCAACGGTGTGATCGAGAAGATCGTCGCCATGGCCACCCGCGAGGTTCCGCACGTTTTGGGCATGAAGGGTAACCTCATGCACTTTGTGCAGGAGCAGTTTGGTGCCGAGAATCTGACCAAGGGCGTGACGGTCGAGGTCACCGATGACAATCGCGTGGTCGTCAACATCTCCGTCATTATCGAGTACGGAGCCTATGCGCCCGCGATCTTCGACGATGTCAAGGCACGTGTCACTGAGCGCCTTGCCGCGATGACCGGCCTTGAGGTGGCGGGTGTCAACCTGCGCATCGAGGACGTCATCACCCCCGAGGAGTACGAGCACCGCACCAGCCAGCACGAATAACCTTCCAAAAAGGGACAGGTTTGTTTTGGCAGGTTTTATCTGCGAAAACGTTAAACGGCCGACCGCGCAAGCAAAAGCGTGGCCGGCCGTTTTTGTACGCTCCCGATATAGTCATACCGCTCGTCTAACTAAGGGTTGCAATCCCCGCGTTCCGCGTTACCCTAATGAGCGCATTGTTTCCAAATTGTTAACGAGGAGTTGCCGTAATGGCCGACGAGCACGAAACAGAAAGCAAGGCATGGGCAATCGAGGCCGCTGCGGCAGAGGCGGCGTCGCGTGCTGCCGAGGAGGTGCATCGTCCTCCCGTGGTGCCGATGGAGCGCGTGGTTGATCGCACCGATATCGAGCGCGGCGAGCGTGCCGGCCAAAAGCGCAGCCAGGAGCCGGGCTTCCCGCGCTTTTTTGCCGAGCTCAATCTGGGCCTGATTCTTACGGCCTTTGCCATCGTTGCGTTTAAAACCCCTAATCACTTTGCTTTTGGCGGCACCTCGGGCGTGTCGGTCATTCTGTCCACGCTGTTCCCGACCCTGCCCGTCGGCGTTTTTATGTGGATTATCAACGCGGTTCTCGTCGTCTTGGGCTTTATCTTTTTGGAGCGCAAGGCAATCCTGTGGAGCGTCTTCGCCTCGTTTGCGCTTTCGGCCTATGTTTCGCTGTTTGAGCTCTTCATTCCGACCGATGTCTCTCTGACGGGTGATATGTGGCTCGACCTGTGCTTTGCCGTCATCTTGCCGGCGCTCGGCAGCGCTATTGTCTTTGACATCGGCGCCTCGACGGGTGGCACGGACATTCTTGCCATGATTCTCAAGCGCCGCACCACGCTCGAGATTGGTCGCGCCCTGCTGCTGGTCGATATCGGCATCGTGACCATCGCGGCCTTTTTGTATGGCCCGCGTGTCGGTCTGTATTGCGTGCTCGGCCTGTTTGCCAAGACGCTTGTGGTCGACAAAGCCATTGAGAGCATTCATCTGCGCAAAGTCTGCACGGTCATTTGTTCCGAGCCCCTTAAGGTCGAGGAGTTTATCGTCAAGCATCTCAACCGCACGGCGACCATCAGCCGCGGCTACGGTGCCTTCTCGGGCAAGTGCGTGACGGTGATCATGAGCGTGCTGAGCCGTCGCGAGGCCGTGCAGCTGCGCCGCTATGCGCGCGAAGTCGATCCAGGTGCCTTTATCACGATCGTCGACAGCTCCGAGATCGTCGGCAAGGGCTTCCGCGGAACGAACTAGCACAGACGTATTCAACGAACCGCCTGCTGGCGCCGTGTACCTTGCAAATCGGTCATCTTTGAGTATTTGACCCTACATTGGGCAATAATGATGCTAAAGACATCGTTTGCGATCCAAGTGATTCGTTCAAAATATGAAGGGATGATTCTATGTTCTGCTCGCAGTGTGGCGCCCCCATGGGCGATAACGACAAGTTCTGCGGCGTGTGCGGTGCTCCTAATGCCGGTGCCGCTGGCCCCGCTCCCCAGGGACAGCCTCAGCCCCAGCAGTTTGTTCCGCAACCGCCCGTGGCGAATGCGCCAAAGGGCTGTGTGGCTCAGGCGTTCCAAGATATGACCAAGACTCCGGGCGTGCTTCAGCGTGTATGCCAAATCGCGTTTTTGCCGGCGCTGATTTGCGTTGTGTCAGTGCTCGTGTTGTTTATTCCCGTTATTGGCGGCATTGCGGCTGCCATCGGCTTTTTGGCAGCTTGCATTGCGAGCGTGTGCGGTTCCGGCTTTGGCATCGAGTGGGGTCGCGATCTGTCGCTTAAGATCGATGACGGCATGGATCGTCCGCTGATGCGTTCCACGTCGTTTGGTCTCGGAGTCTTTTCGAGCGTTATTTCGGTCGTGCTCGAGGTTATCGCTGCCATTCCCGTTATCGGTGTAGTGCTTTCGCTGGTGGAGGGCGTGGTAATTGGCGCTGCGGGCTCGTATTCTTATTACGGTTCTTATGCGCTCGAGGCTGCGCTGCTTGGCTCGCTTGGCCTGCTTGTCCTGGCGCTAATTGCCTCGGCGATTCTGGGTGTCTTCTTTAAGATGTTCGCCGACATCGCCGTGATGCACTTTGCGGTGACCGGGCGTGTCGAGAGCGCGTTTTCGCTCGATAAGGTCTGGGCGGCGTTTAAGCACAACAAGACCAAGCTGTTCTGTGCTTCGTTCCTTCCCGAGTTTTTGACGGGCCTGGTCGCCAACGTTGTCACATGGATCTTGACGGTCGTCTTTGGCGCCATTGCCTCTGTCGGTATGTATAGCTACTACTATCGTCCTACGGGTATTGAGGCAATTGTTACCGGCGGTGGCGTCACGCTCGCGCTGTTCTTGGTGCTGGTCGCTTTTGTCACCGTATTTCTTACGGTCTTTGGCAAGATGCTCAAGCACCGTGCCGTTGGCTATTGGGTTGCACGTTATGCAAGCGAGTGGGCCGACGAGGACAAGGACGACGTCCTGACTTTTGTATTGCCCTTCGAGAAGAAGTCCGCTCCCTCGGGTTACAGCGCTCCGGATGCTTCGCCGGCGCCTGCACCCGCTCCCGCGACCGAGTCTGAGCCGGCGCCCGAGTCTGAGACGGCATCTGAGCCCGAGCCTGCGCCTGAGCCTGCGCCTGAGCCTGAGCCGGCACCTGCACCTGAGCCGGCACCTGCACCTGAGTCGGCGTCCGAGCCAAGCTCCGACGAGGAACCTCAGGACGAGTAGCCATGCCGTCTGCCATTTGGGGACGGGGTAGAAATGGTAGAAATAGCGCTTGATAAATGAGCGGGGGCGGACGTGTCGAAAC
>UQRW01000043.1 GCA_900543515.1 uncultured Collinsella sp. | reverse complement strand
ACTTATTCCTCGACCGGCGTGAGCACCATGACGGCACGCGTGTTGCTCAGCGATAACGAACGACAGGTCACAAGCGTTGCCACCTTGGTTGCCGAAGCGGCACGATCGATGGCATCGCTCGCCACGGCAGAGGCACCGTCGAGCATCTCGGACAGGTAGTTCTTGAGCCCGTCGTCGCCCTCAAAATTGGGCGTGCGCGCCTTGGCATACGTGTCCTCGACAACTTTGGTCGCCAGTGGTCGCAGTTTATAGGTGGCGTCGCGCGTGATGTAATACACGTACTCTATGCTGTCGAACGTCGCCTGATCGGTCGTATCCGAGATCACATTGAACATCGATCCGTCGTTCATGTGGTGGCCGTAGATCGTGGTCTGCTGGTCAACCATTCCCGGCGCGGTATCGTCACTGTCCAAGAAAATCGCACCCGATGCATTGGACGTACCGTCAAACAGCGTGTTGAGGTATTTGGAGTTGTTATTGGACTGCACCACGGGATAGTTGATGTTGGTTCCCGGCGCGTAAATCCAACCCACAATCTCGGGGTTTGTCTGAGCAAGCGCATCGAAGTCGATAATCGGCACGCCGCTGGCGTCCTTATCGCTTACATATTGCTTCTCGATTTTCTGATACGACTCGCTCGCCTGCTTATAGCCAATCTGAGCATTAATAAAGATAGCGGCGGCGGCGACAATCAGACCGATGCCGATGATGATGAGCAGAATGGGAATAATGGAGCGGCGCTTTTTGCGCGGCGGCTCGGTGTAATCCGACGGCGCGGCATGCGATGAAGACCGGGGCGGCTTCTTAGCGTTGCTATAAGATGAAGGTCGATATGCGGCTGGCGCGTCCTGTCGACGATGCGTCGCCGGTGTCACGGGGCGCGGCGCGCGCGGCTGCTGAGGAGAGGATGCCCGACCCTGCTGCGCCGCATGGGCAGCACCCGGCTTCGATGGATCGGGAATCTGAGAAGCCTTGAATCGTTTTCCCTGATAGTCGGACATGGCTCTCCTTATACTGCGGTGAAACGGCAGAACGCCTAGGCGTCGGCCATCTCCTGCTTCATCTTCTCGATAACCTTGCGGTACTCGGGGTCGCAAGCGCCTAGAATCTGCGTGGCGTAGATGGCGGCGTTCTTGGCGCCGTTGATGGCAACGCAGGCCACGGGCACGCCCGAAGGCATCTGCACCATCGACAGCAGCGAATCCATACCGCCCAGGTCACTCGTCTTCATAGGCACGCCGATGACCGGCAGCGGCGTAAAGGCAGCCACGACACCACCCAGGTGAGCGGCCTTGCCGGCGGCGGCGATAATCACTTTGATACCGCGATCGGCAGCAGTCGAAGCCCACTCGTGGACCTTCGCCGGCGTGCGGTGCGCGCTTGCAATGACGAGCTCATAGGGCACGCCCAGCGCCTCGAGCTCGGCGGTGCAACCTTCCATAACGCCCAGATCGGACTTGGAGCCCATGATGATCCCGACAACCGGCTTCTGATCTGCCATAAACAAAGACCTCCTGTTGAGAGCGGTGACGCGGCGAATCCGCGACCCTTAACTACTGAGAGTAGTATAGCCGCTCCCGTCCCTGCGGTCTGCGTGGTGCTTTGCGGGCGGGCCAGGCTTTATCTTCACTCCGGTTGCTTCGCAAAGTCGTTCAGATAAAGCCTGGCCCGCCCGCAAAGCACCCCTCGACCTACCGGGGATTGCCATGACGTACATTAGCTGAAATAAAAAAGCGTGCCCACCGTCCTTGGGTGGGACGGCGGGCACGTTTGCTTAGTTGTCGCTGGGACTACTCAGCCTTATTGCGACGGTGGAAGAAGGCACCGATCGCAGCGATGATGGCTCCAAGGCCACCGACAGTCGCGACAGTTGCCGCCGTTTGATCGCCAGTAACGGGGATCGCCGAACCGTTCTTCTTGCCGCCCTGGGCCTTGTCGCCTGCGGGCTTGCCCGCCTGGCTGCCGCCGTTCGAGCCATTGCCGGAACCCTGGTTGCCCGAACCGCCCTGGTTGCCGGAGTCGGCATCCTTAAGGCCCTCGATGGCCAGCTTGAGCTGGTCATAAGCCGCCTGGAGCTGGGTGTCGGAAGCATTCTCATCACCCAAGACATCCTCGGCGTAGGTAATGGCATCCGTCAGGGCCTTGACGGACTCGGCCGTCTTTCCCTTGGTGTCAGTCTCCTTCGCCTGCTTGACCAGGGCCTTGAGCTGTTTCTTGGTCGGGTTCTCAACTGGGGTCACCGGGGTCTTCTCGAGCGCGTCACGGGCATCCTCGAGCGCCTTGAGTGCCTGGTCGACCTCGTCCTGCGTGGCGTTCTCGTCGCTCAGGATGGCGCGGGCGCTCGCCAAGGCGTTCTGGAACGCGGTCCAGGAAGCCTCGGTGTAGTCACTGGCCTTAAGGTCGCCGGCTGCAACCTCGGCATCAACCTTTTCAATCGCGGCAGTGAGGTCGTCCTTCGCCACCGGATCGGGAACGGCCGCACCGTAGAACTTGAGTTCCGCCATGCTGCAGTAGGCGTCAACGCTGCCACCGCCGGCGTGGAGCACTTTGACGGTCACGTAGCGACCGCGCGCGGCACCAAAGCTCATCTGCTTCCAGTCGCCACGGTCGGTGAGCACGCGGCCGTCGTTGTCGAAGGTAAACGTACCCATCGACGCGGCGGTGCCCATCTCATAACCGTCGGCGGTGTCGGAGACCAGCACCTCGGCCTCAAAGATATCGCCGTTCGTGCCGCCGTCCTGGCGCGGCAGGAACGTGACGTCGGTGAGATCGTAGTCGCGGCCCAGGTCGACGGTCAGGTGCTGGGGCATACCGGTATTATAAGCATAGTCGCTGTGCCAGAGCGTCTGCTCATCGCCGTCAAGAGCGTTGACGGCGTTGCTGCCCTCATAGTCGGCCTCGCTCGAGAAGCCGGTCACCTTGACGTTCTCGCGGTTCTCGGGCGTGTTGATGAGCTTCTTCTCATCAACGGGGCGCATCTTGAGGCCGTCGATTGCCTTTTCGATCTTGGTCGTAGCGTCTGCGACATCCTTCTTGCTATAGCTGCCCTGGCCGCCGTCGAGAAGCTTCTGAGCCGCCTCGACCGCAGCGGTGAGAGCTGCATAAGAATCCTTGGTGTAGACGGACTCGCTGTAGCCCGCGGCCTTGGAAAGCGCCGCCATGAGCGCAGAGGTGTCGACACCAGCCTTGACCTCGACCTCATAGGATGCGGTCTTGGAGGGGTCGAGCACTGACGCCACCGTGATCGTTGCCTTGCCGGCCTTGTTGGCACGCAAGTAGTAGTTCACGCTATCGCCGGCCTGAACAGCGGAGACGCTCACCACAGAGGAGTCGGAGCTCTCGACCGTCACATAGGGGTAGCCGGCGCTCTCGGGCGTGGCCTTAGCGTCGACGAGCGTAACGTCGCCCTCAAAGAACTCGGTCTGGTTCTTGCCCAGCTCGATACCCTCGATGGCCTCGACACCCTGCGTGTAGTTGAAGTTGATCTCGCGCAGTGTGAGCATCTGGTCACCCGATGCCTCAAGCGGCGTGATCTCGACCTTAGTCGCCTTCTTGCCCTTGTTCTCGGCAGAGAGGCCAAAGGCGTAGCGAGCCTGGAAGGAATCGTACTCCCCACCCGCGAACTCCTGGGTCGAGCCATCCTCGAACGTCACGACGGCCTTGATCTTCTGCACGGTGCCGTTACCGCCGTCGCGGTTGACGACCTCAACGGCATCGAGCTTCGATGGTGTCTTAAAGGCAAATGTCATCGTGGTGGGAAGCTTCACGTAACTCGGAAGCTTGCCCTCGCTGTCCCAGTTGCCGCTCCAGTTCCACAGGAACTCAAAGCCGTTGTCGCCCTCATCGTTATCGAACAGCGCGTTATAGCTCTTCTGCTGAATAAGCTTCTCGACGTTGGAACCGTCGTCGGTCGTGAGCTCGTCGTTGGTCATCGTGATGTTGAAGGCATCCTGACCGTACTCGGCAACCGTGGGCTGCGGAACGTCCGGCATCGTCACGGTACCGTCACTCGTAAACTCGAGCGCATCGCACGCCGGACCGATGAGCCAAGACGTCGAGGGCAGTTCAACCTTGCCGGCCGTCTTGGCCTTGAGTTTGAAGCTCGCCACCGCGCCAGTGCCGTTGTAGAGCTTGCCGTCGCCGCGGTTGGCAAAGGCGAGGTTGATGGTCTGTGTGCCGTCCGCGAACTGGACCTTCTCGCGCGACAGGTTCTCCATGCCGGCGGTCGAACCATCCTGCGAGATGCTCTCGGACACAAACTCAAACTGGTCACTCTTAAAGTTGACGAGCGCGCCCAGGGCGTTGACGTTCTTGGCGTCGGCCGCATAGACATCGACGGTGATCTCATCGCCGGCATCGACCTCGGTCTTGCTCGGAATCACCGCGAGCTTGCCGGCGACCTTGCCTTTCTGCTTGGTGCCGCCATCAAGCCCCGCCATGGTAAACGAGTAATCGTAGACATCATAGACCCCGTTGCCGTTGAGATCGGCAAAGTGGTCGCGAATCTGCGAGTCGAACGTCGAGGTATCGGGCTCGCGGTTCTCGAGACCCAGATAATTCTTCATGTTGGAAAAGTCGCCATCGGAGATCGTTGCCTTGTTGAGGTTGGAACCCACAGCAAAGCCGTCCGTACCATCGGCCTTGTAGATGGCGATCTCGGACGCGGAGAAGAAGTTACCAACCGAAGCGAGCGGCGTCATACGCACGTAGCGTGCGGCCACGGCGCCGTCGAACGTCACCGTTTTGCAGGCGGCGGAGCGCTCCCAATCGACCTCCTGGCTCGTCCAATGGACACCGTCGAGACTCGTCTCGATGCGCATCTTGGTCACAGTGCCGTTGCCGGCGTCGGTACGCGGATAGTACTCGAGCTTGTCGAGCTTGTAGGCGCGGCCGTAGTCGACGGTGAGCGCCTTGCCCAGGTCGTTGCCGCCGGAGTGGAAGCCGCCGTCGCTCGTCTGGAACTCATGGTCGAAGGCGAGATCGGCCTTATGGCTGCCGTAGATCGAGCCCTCCCAGGTGATCTTCTCGGCCTCGGGCACGTTCCGCCATGGGTCGAGGGCGGAGTTCGCCGCGAGCACATCGCTCCAACGGGAGTAGCCCTCGGCGTTGCGCGAACGGATCTGGTAGGTGTGCTTGCTATTGTAGGCAAGATCGGTATGCGTGAATTCCGCTGCATCGCCCACGGCGAACACGGTGCCATCGACCTTAAGGTCGTAGGAGGTAGCACCATCGACCTTTCCCCAGGTGAGCTTAATGCTCGTGGGAGTCGTGGCGTCCTCGGGGGCAGCAAGGTTCGCTGGTGCGGAGAGGTTCTCGTTGAGGCGGTCGGCCGCGAGCGTGGCGTCGGCGTTCACGAAACCGCCCAGCTCGAGCGTCTGCTCCGCTGCAGCGACATCGGTCTTCGCAAACTTGACGTAGACCTTGGAGTTCGTGGTGATCTTAGTGTCGTTGAAGCTCTCGCCCTTCTCGGCCTCGGTGCTGTCCGCATCGCTGCCGTAGTGGTTGAGGTTGGGGCTTTCGTTGTAGAAGTAGACCGCTTGGCCAGCCTCGGGGGTCGCGGCGTCGAAAGCCTCCTGTGAGTCGACCTCGGTCACGTTGAGCGCAGTGCCGCCATTCTTGGCGATGACGCTCGCAGGCTTGGCGGACACGTTGGCCACGAAGGTCGTGGTGCGGTTGGAGTCGTAGCCGTTGTAGCCACCCTGCGAAGCCTCGGCGGTAAAGGTGGCGGTGCCGCCCGTGGCCTTGGAGCTGTAGACGGTGCTCACGTGCTCGCCGTAGGAGATGTTGTCGATCGTGCCGTAGGCATCGTCCTCGGTCGTGTTGTTCTGGATGGAGGAGCCGTCGTCCTCGTACTGCGTAAAGGTGCCGTCACCCTCGGTGGCGAAGAACTCGACGATACGCTGGCTGCGATCGGTGCCCTTGGTGTTAGTCTCGGTCACGGCCTCGGGGTTGTTGTTCTCGGCATACATCGGCACGATGGCGTTGGCCTTTACAAAGAGCGGCAACTTCCAAAGCGGAGCATCGTAGTTGTTGAGGACCTGGCCGCCGCGGTACTGCTTACCCGAGAAGTAGTCAATCCAGATGGTGGGATTCTCGTCGGTGCCGTAGTTGGGAAGGTAGATACCATTGCGAACGTCGTTGCCGTTCTCATCTGCCTGGGTATCCTGATACACCGGTGCCACCAGGAAGTTCTCACCGAACATGTACTGATACTGCGTCGAGGTGCTTGCGGCGTACTCGGAGTTGTCGGAGAGCAGCATGGCGCGGATCATGGGCAGGCCGGTATCGCCGTTGCCCGTGTCGATGTTGGCCGCCGAGGCCGCGCTCGTGTAGATATAGGGCATGAGTTGCGCCTTGAGCTTGAGGTAAAAGCGCGAAATGCCCGTGTAGGGATCGCCGTGCGTCATGGGCGACTTGCGGTAGGTGCCCCAGCCGTCCATGTCGAGCATAGAGGGCGTGAACGTCTTCCACTGGTAGTCGCGCGCGGAGATGATGGGGCTGCCACCAAAGATGCCGTCCATATCGGAGCCGATGTTGGGGTTGCCCGAGAGGCTCTGACCGATATACGTGGGGATGTGGAAGCGGATGTACTCCCAGTTGCCGCCGTACTGATCGCCGGTCCAGATGCCGCCAAAGCGCTGCGTGCCGGCCCAACCGTCAAGCGTGATGATGTTGGGGCGCTTGTTGGCGCCGGTCGTCACCGTATCGTAGGCCGTCTTGATGCCGTTGAGGCCAAAGGAGTAGCCAGAGCCCACCCAAGCGACGTCGGTCTTGAGGGTGGTAATGCCGCCCGTCTTGACCTCGGCGTCGAAATCGCGAAGCAAATGCCACGGGGTCTCGGAGTTGCTGTCAGGCTCCAGGTTAGACTGGGTCCACAGACCCGTGCTCACACCCTTGGAGTTAGCATACTCGGTAAACTTCTTAAGGTTGTCGACGTTGGCACGCACGGCGTTGAGGCGCTCGGCTGAACTCGTTCCGTCGGAGTTGACGCCGCCGGTCTTGTAATAACCGTTCTGGCCATAGCCGGCACCGTATCCGTCGTTCGGCAGGAACCAGCCGAGCGGCATGTCGTTGTCCTCGTAGTCATCGATAACCCGCTGGGCGGAGAATTGGCGGTCGAAATCGGTCGCCTTCATGTTCTCGGTATCGACCGTGGGGCCCTCACCGTTGAGCGTCTCGGCCGCAAGCGTGCCGTCGAGCTTGTAGCCCGTCGCCATGCCAGACTCGTACTTAACGTCGCCCTCCTTGCTCGAGGACTTGCTGCCCTTGGTCTCCCACTTCTTCTGACCCGAGGTCGTTGACCAGCCATCACGGTTATAGGCATTCAGATGACCCAGGTAGAAACCGTACTCGGGCAGCAGTACCGGATTACCGGTCACCTTGTAGTAGTCCTGCAGCATCTCGGTCGCCACGTTCGAGGCGCCCTCATTGGTCGCCACGAAGTAGTAGGCGTCGAACTCATTCTCGCTGTGCGAAGTCGTGACTGTTGATGCGTCCGTGGAACCGAAGTCGTAGGAACCCTCTGCAAACGTGTTTCGGAGCACGCCGTAACCGTCACTCGTCCAGTAGAACGGGTTGGGCGAAGCAACGCCGCCATCGGTCCAGTTGTTGGTGTTGGAGATGGCGATAGTCTGGTTGGTGTGCAGGAAGCGGCCGTTCTGAGTACCGCCACCAAAGAAGTTCTCGGACTTCTCCTTGGCGAGCGTCTGTACGGTGCCCTTCTTATCAAGGTCGAGGGACGCGGACTCGGAGACCACGACACGGTCGCCCGACTTGATGCTCATCTTGCCAGTCGCCTTGTCCAGGATCACGGTCGCCTTTCCACCGCTGATCTCGATAGTGTTGCCCTTGTCGGCAACCGTCGCACTCGGCTTGCTGTAGGTGTCCGAGGCATCGGGCTGGGCCTGGATCTTAGCCGTGTGGGACTTACTGCGCGGCGTTGCGTACTCGGAAAACTCACCCTTGGGATCAACGTTGTAACGGAAAATACCGTCCTCGAGGAACGTAATGCGGCCCTTGATGCCGCCGGCGAAATCGATGTCAACGACGTTCGAGGCAGACTGAGACACGGTCGCCGATTCGACGCCCTTGAGTGGCGTGGCAACCGCCTGCTGGGGACTGGCGAACACGAGCGTCGCTGCCGTGGCAACGAGGACTGCGCTTCCCTTCACCCATCGTTTCGTAAAAATGGAATTCCTACGCACCTGGACTCCTTCCCTCCGACATGCGGAAGTGTCGCGGACGCGCGCCCCGCAGCATGGGCGAACGCATCAAACGGGGGGGGTGTTCGGTACATTCCGTACAATTGGCCCACCCGTTACCAAGGGGTCAACTGGTAGTAACCAGATAGCCACCTATAAGGTTGAACCAGCATACGTGAGCAGTTGCGCAAATTAAGTTTGGAATTCTCCCAGCGGTATAAAAATGAACGTAGATGGCGAAGTGGGTCTAATCAACCATACCAATTGGTTCTCCAGCCAGATACCACTTAAGCATAGTTTTACTGTTTAACTGGTATTACATAACCAATACCTTTCCTCGGAAAACGGGCTTCGCGCATTATCCTGAGGGAAAGTCGTAGCCGCCACCCCGCGACCCACCGGGAATATCCATGACGCACGGTGGCTGATTTGATTTGAAATAGGAGGTTGTTGGAGGGTGGTGGACAGTTAGTTCAGATACGTATATTTTGGCGGTGCTAATTGGCGCTAACAAACTGGTTTTAAGTCGCTTTAGATCTAATAATAGGTCTTTCTCGCTATTGCCCGCGCGGCCTTGTCGGTCCAGACTATCAAAAATAGCTCAATTGTGCCCAAATTGGCCTCCACACGTCCTCTGAAAAATACGTATCTGAACTAACTGTCCAAGAGGAATGTCCACAGATAGAAAAAGGCTCTGGCGGACCTCCGAATCACCAGAGCCTTTCAAAACTCGCACACCTGAAGCACATCGCTGCATTCCTGTTTTCGCCCATGAAGTTAGAGAGCCTCTTCCGCCCACTTCTCGAAATCAATCGCACGCCTTTGGGCGGTTCGGTACGCTTCCATGTCTTCACGAGCGCCTACCACTACGATGGCCATTTTTCCTTTGATTTTAATGAGGCGGTACACAATCCGAATGCCACTTCCCCTGAGCTTGATTTTCATGAAGCCCGTCAAATCCGTGCCTGCCTTGTTTCCAAGAGGCTTGCCGAATCCGCCTTCGTTCTGCGGCAATGGGTTCGTTCTGATTCTTTCTATAGCCTTAAACACGTGTTTTCGCTGGGAACCATCGAGACGCTTGAGATCCTTGAGAGTATCCGGGTAGAAAGCGACTTCGTACCCGCTCATTCAAACTCGACCTCATCCATCTGATCGAGTTCGTCCTGGCCCACACCCAACTCTGCCATAACATCAGATAGGGAAACGAGTTCATCATCGCTTGTCGCAGCCGTCCTCTTAAGGGCCAACGTCAACAAGGCGAGGTCCTCCTCCGCCTGCTTAGCCTCTCGGTATTCATCGGGCGTCACGATAACGAACGCCGGCTTGTTGTGTTTCAAAACTACAACCGGGTTGTCGTTGCTCACTCTCGAAAACGCAGCGGGACCCTTACCGTGACTGAAATCGCTGATGGGAACAAGATTGTCGAGCATCTTTAAAGCAGGCATCGGGACCTCCAAATATAAAGTCTTTTATGCATTCATTTTAGCATGCAGAAAATACCAGCAATCACGGAATAGTGGCACGGACGAGGCATCGCTTTCCACCAACCGTTGATCATCGACCGAGCAAAATGTCCCGCCAAGAGATCGAGCGAGGATTCCGTCCCTCGAAGAGGGCCGTATTGGCCTCCTCGCGGGACGGAATCCTCGCTCGTTCGTTCCAGCCCGCGTCATCGCGTGCTAGACGGCCAGCTCGCCTGATTCACCCATAAGCCATCGTGCCAGGTCGACGACCTTGATGCCATCCCAATCAGTCGTTTCGTGCCCTGTTCGGGCGATGACGCACTTGGGATAGGCGTCTCGAATCCGTCGCAGCGGATCAAGCTCACGCTCAAGCGTCGCTTCTTGGGAAATGTCGTCACTCACCTGGATATAGACACGGCGGTCACGCCTGATGGCGACAAAGTCTACTTCCTTTTGGTAGAGAACGCCCACGTAGACTTCCCATCCGCGGCGCATAAGCTCGATTGCCACCATATTCTCGTAAACATGGCCAAAATCGAGCTTTTTCGTACCAAGCGCGGCGTAGCGAAACGAGTGGTCGGCCAGGTAGTATTTATCTCCCGTCGACAGGTATTTCTTTCCTGAGACGTCAAAGCGACGAAACCGGTAGAACGCAAACGCATCACACAGGTAGTCGATATACACAGCCAGCGTCTTGTCGCTTATCTTAAGGTTCGCTCGTGACAGCTCAGCCGCCATCCCCTTGAGAGAAGAGATGTTTCCGACGTTATCCATCAGGAACTCGCAGGAACGTTTAAGCTGCTCCGCATTACGTATACGATATTTTTGTCTGATGTCGCGCAGGATAAGAGTTTCAAGCACATCCGAGATGTATGAGAAACGCATCCTTTCGTCCTGGTAGATATAGGAACCCGGCATTCCTCCCTCGCGGACATAGCGAGCAAGGGCCTCGGCTGGAGAAGTGATCTCGTGATACGCCGAGAACTCCGCAAGTGAAAACGGAAAGACCTCGATCTCCACCGTTCTTCCCGTGAACAACGTCGAGAGGTCGCTTGAGAGAAGAAAGGCATTCGACCCCGTGATGTAAATGTCATATTTCTCTGACGCATGAAGACTGTTGATAGCCCGCTCGAACCCTTCACACATCTGGACCTCGTCGATCATGACGATATTCCGGCAACCCTCGATATAATGCTTTTCCACATATGTATGCAGCGCATGGTATTCCGCCAACGGCTCGAACTCAAGTAGATTGAAGTTGACGTGTATGACGTTGGCCGAGGGGTCGTTTGAACGAAGTTGGCTGGCAAACGCCTCAAGCAATTTCGATTTTCCGCATCGCCTGATTCCGGTAATCACCTTGATGTCTGGCGAACCCGCCACCTTGGAGAGCTTATCCATATAGAACGGTCGATTAATAAGTCTCATGGCAATCCACTTCGCAAAATTAAGATTAACTGAAAAACGCGAAGTACAATATATCATCTACTTCGCGTTTTTGAGAAATCCTAGATTTCGCGTAATTATATTCGCCAAGCTATCGCAAACCCGACACGGGTGAGATCTCCGCCTGATTGACCCTGCGCAGCAGTCCGAAGCGAAAGACGCGAGTCCTCAGACCGCTCCGGTAAAGTGAGGGCCGCGACGGTTACCGCGGCCCTCTTGGGAAACGTGCGCGATTGTCAATCGCTCGCGCTAGTCTTCCTTGCGGCGGAAACGAGCAAGGAAGACTCCGATTGCGGCGATCGCGGCACCCAGGCCGCCGATCGCGGCGACGATCGCCACCGTTTGATCACCGGTGCTCGCAAGTGAGTTAGCGGACTTGCCACCCTGAGCCTTGTCACCAGCGGGCTTTCCCGCCTGGGCGCCATCGTTCGAACCGCCGGATGTCTGCCCACCGTTGCCGGAACCCTGATTGCCACCGGACGCACAAAGCCCCTTCTGCAGCACACGGCACAACCAAGTCACCGCAGGCCGGGGCGGGGGAGCCGAGTTTCCCACTGAGCGACTCTGCTTGCAGCCGGAGCGAAGGGGGAAACTCGGCCCCCGCCCCGGCCGGACAGGTCACCCTACACCGTGTACTGCGGCAGGTCCTGCAGGGCGATGACGTCCATGCCCATGTCGTTGGCGCTGCCGTGGCCCTGCTGGTCCTCGCGCACGGCCTCGATGGCACTCACGTACGTGTTGGCCGCAGACATCGCGGTCACGCAAGTCACGCCGCGACGCACGGCCTCGGTACGTAGCAGGTAGCCATCACCACGCGAGCCCGGGCCGTACGGCGTGTTGATGATTACCGCAATCTTGCCATCGGCGATGAGGTCGCCGATGTTGGGACGCTCGCCGTCGTGCGGGCCGCTGATCTTCTCCACGACTTCGCACGTCACGTTGCCGCCGCGCAGGACGCGCGCCGTACCCTCGGTAGAGCAGATGTCAAAGCCCAGGTAGCGCAGGATACGCGCGACCGAAAGGATATGGCGCTTGTCGCGGTCGCACACGCTGATGAACACCTTGCCGCAGCTCGGATCGGGCAGCTTGTAGTCGATCGCCAGCTGCGTCTTGGCATATGCCTCGGGATAGCTCTTGGCGATACCCATGACCTCGCCCGTCGACTTCATCTCGGGCCCCAGGATAACGTCGGCTCCCGGGAAACGGCCCCAGGGCATAACGGCTTCCTTCATGCAGAACCAGTCCAGCTGACGCTCATCGCTCGGCAGGCCCAGGCTTGCGATGGAATCGCCCGCCATGATACGCGCCGCGCACTTGGCCAACGGCACGCCGGTGGCCTTGGAGATAAACGGCACGGTGCGGCTCGCGCGCGGGTTTGCCTCGATCACGTAGACGGTCTCGCCCTTGATGGCATACTGCACGTTGACCAAGCCGCGTACGCCCAGCGCCATCGCGATGCGGCGCGTGGTCTCGCGAAGCTTTGCCTGCAGGCTCTCGCTAAAGCTGAACGGCGGGATGCAGGTCGCAGAGTCGCCGGAGTGAATACCGGCCTCCTCGATATGCTCCAAGATACCGCCGATGTAGACCTCTTCGCCGTCGCACAGGGCGTCGACGTCGGACTCGATCGCACCCTCCAAGAAGCGGTCCAGATACACCGGGTAGTCGGGGCTAATGCGCGCAGCCTCGGCCATGTAATCGCGCAGATGCTCGGCATCGTAGGCGATCATCATGCCGCGGCCGCCCAGCACGTAGCTCGGACGCACCAGCAGCGGGTAGCCGATGTGCGCGGCCACGGCCTCGGCCTCCTCAAACGAGGTGGCCTGGCCCGCCGGCGGGTACATGATGCCCAGCTTGTCGAGCAGGGCGGCGAAGCGCTCGCGGTCCTCGGCAAAGTCGATGGCGTCGGGCTTGGTGCCCATAATGTTCACGCCACTCTCCTCGAGCATGCGCGCCAGCTTAAGCGGGGTCTGGCCGCCGAGCGTCACCACGACGCCGTCGGGACGCTCAACATCGATGACGTCCATAACGTCCTCGTAGGTGAGCGGCTCAAAGTACAGGCGGTCCGAGGTATCGTAGTCAGTCGAGACGGTCTCGGGGTTGCAGTTGACCATGATGGTCTCAAAGCCGCGGGCCGCCAGCGCGTAGCTCGCGTGCACGCAGCAGTAATCGAACTCGATACCCTGACCAATGCGGTTGGGGCCGGCGCCCAGGATCATCGCCTTGGGCTTGTCCGCCGGCGTGGTCTCGTCGGGAGCCACGCACTTCTTGGCATCCGGGCTCGTGCGGTAGATGTTCTCGTACGTCTTGTAGTGGTACTCCGTGGCGCTCGAGAACTCCGCAGCGCAGGTATCGACCGTCTTCATGCTGGGAACCACGCCCAGACCCTTGCGATAGGCGCGCACAAAGCGCTCATCCGAGCCGGTCAGCGCGGCAATCTCGGCGTCGCTCGTGCCGTACTGCTTGAGTAGGCGCATCGCGTCGGCGTCAATATCCTCCACACGCAGGCCGCGGATGCTCTCCTGAACCTGCACCATATCGTTGATGCGGTTGAGGTACCACGGGTCGATGCCGCAGGTGGCATGAATGCGAGCGATGTCCCAGCCACGGCGCAGGGCCTCGACCACAAAGAAGATGCGGTGCTCGGTCGGCGTGGCCACGGCCTGAGCGAGCTCATCGTCGCTCAGCTTATCGGCACCCTCCTTGCCACCGGCGCAGATACCCTGGTGACCGTCCTCCAGCGAACGCATGGCTTTGCCGAAGGCCTCCTCAAAGGTGCGGCCAATCGCCATAATCTCGCCCACGGCCTTCATGCGCGTGGTGAGCGTGGGGTCGGTACCCTTGAACTTCTCGAAGGCAAAGCGCGGCACCTTAACGACGCAGTAGTCGATCGTGGGCTCAAAGCAGGCGGACGTGGCCTTGGTGATGTCGTTGACGATCTCGTCGAGCGTGTAGCCCACGGCCAGGCGTGCGGCGGCCTTAGCGATGGGGAAACCCGTGGCCTTGGAGGCCAGCGCGGACGAACGGCTCACGCGCGGGTTCATCTCGATGACGATCAGGCGGCCGGTGTTGGGGTTCACGGCAAACTGCACGTTGGAGCCACCGGTCTCGACGCCGATTTTCTCCAGAATGGCGAGCGAGGCCACGCGCATGCGCTGATACTCAAGGTCGGAGAGCGTCTGCGCCGGCGCCACGGTGATGGAGTCGCCGGTGTGCACGCCCATGGGGTCGAGATTCTCGATGGAGCACACGATGATGCCGTTGCCGGCGTGGTCGCGCATGACCTCCATCTCGTACTCTTTCCAGCCCTCGATGGACTCCTCGACCAGCACCTCGTGGGCGGGCGAGAGCTCCAGGCCCTGGCTCACGATGGAGACGAGCTCCTCGTGGGTATGCGCGATGCCGCCGCCGGCGCCACCGAGGGTAAAGCTCGGGCGCAGTACGCAGGGATAACCCACGCGCTCGGCGATGGCCTCGGCGTCGGCCACGCTGTAGGCATAGCCCGAGCGCGCGACCTCCAGGCCAATCTCGGCCATGGCCTCGTTAAAGAGCTTGCGGTCCTCGCCGCGCTCGATAGCGGCCAGGTCGCAGCCGATCATTTCGACGCCGTACTTGTCGAGCGTACCGTCCTTTGCCAGCTCGACGGCGGCGTTCAGACCGGTCTGGCCGCCCAGCGTGGGCAGCAGCGCGTCCGGGCGCTCTTTCTTGATTACGCGCTCGATAAACTCGGCGGTGATGGGCTCGACATAGGTGCGGTCGGCAAGACCCGGGTCGGTCATGATGGTCGCCGGGTTGGAGTTGACCAGGATGACCTCAAAGCCATCCTCCTTGAGCACCTTGCAGGCCTGGGCGCCGGAGTAGTCGAACTCACAGGCCTGGCCAATAACGATGGGACCCGAACCAATGACGAGGATGCGCTTGATGTCAGTACGTTTAGGCATGTCAGTTCTCCTCGGTCTCAGTCTCGGCGAAATTCCAGCCAGCCAGGCGGTCCTTCGCGGTGTCGATGTCCAGGTAGTTCTCCTCGCCGTCCATGAGTCGCGTAAAGGCGGTAAAGAGATAGTGAGCATCGGTGGGGCCAGGCGAGGCCTCGGGGTGGTACTGGACCGAGAAGCACGGGGCGTCGAGCAGCTGGATGCCCTCGGCGGTGCCGTCGTTGAGGTTCACGTGCGTCAGGCGAATGCGGCCAAAGCGCTCGTTCATCACGACCGGCGCGATTCCGCGGCGCACCCAGACGCGCAGATCTCCATCGGCCGCATGCTCGGTCTCGCCGCCGGAAAGCTCGGGGACAAGCTTGCCCAAGCTGGGGAACAGCAGGCCAAAGCCATGGTTTTGTGCGGTGATCTCCACGCGACGGCTTACCAGGTTCATGACCGGCTGGTTGCCACCGCGGTGACCGAACTTAAGCTTTTCCATCTGGGCGCCGCAGGCCAGGCTGATCATCTGGTGACCAAGGCAAATACCAAAGACCGGCACCTTGCCGATCAGCTGCTGCACCTGCTCGTAGGTCTCCACCACGGCGTCGGGGTCGCCGGGGCCATTGGACAAAAAGACGCCGTCGGGATTCATGTCGAGCACCTCGCTCGCGGGCGTATTCCACGGCACGACGGTAAGGTCGCAGCCGGCGCGGACCAGCCCTTCCAGAATGCCGCGCTTCACACCGCAGTCGTAGGCGACCACTTTGTGACGGGCAGGAGCGGCAGCCGAAAGCGCAAAGCCATGCGTGGCAGGCAGGTCGGCGGCCACAAACTCATGAGGCGCGGGGCAACTTACGGTCTTGACCAGGTTCTCGCCTACCAGCGCGGGCGCTGCGGCCAGACGCTCGGCAAGCTCGTCGACGTCGAAGATCTCGGTCGAGATAATGCCCATCTTGGAGCCGTTGTCGCGCAGGTGGCGCACCAGAGCGCGGGTGTCGACGCCCTCGATAGCGACGATGCCGTGGGCACGCAGGTACTCCGGCACGCTGACGGCCGAGCGCCAGTT
>UQRW01000042.1 GCA_900543515.1 uncultured Collinsella sp. | reverse complement strand
TCGCGATTCAATCTCGAAAACAGCATTGCTCAGTTGACAAAACTATAGGAACACCCCCCGCGCAGAAACGCAAGGCAGGACATCGCTATATGCTTAAAATTGTAGCAATTTGGGTGACCTGAAATTTCGCCTCGGGTTGCCACTCAGGCTCAAAATCGAACCATTCGCGCCATCGACATACCCCAGTAGGACAACTCGACCGGCAATCTTTATCCCCCACAACCCACAAAGTAGCTAATTTGGGGTGGGGCTATTTTGACTACTCGGCCAAACCGGACTCCCGGGGAAATAAGTTCTAGAGGCGAGCGAGGTCGTAGGATTGGGCGGCTGCTTCGCCGGCGCAGATGAGGTTGGTTGTGGCTTCCTGAGGGTTGAGCGCCTGGTCGAGGGGCATGGGCTTGCGGCAGATCGGAAGCACCAAGTCGATGCCCTGCTCGTACACCGCATCCAGGTTGTCGGCACGACCGCCCACGACGGCGACCACCGGCTTGCCATATCGCTTCGCGCGGCGGGCCACGCCCACCGGTGCCTTACCGGCGGCGGACTGCTCATCCATATTGCCCTCGCCCGTTATGACCAGGTCGACATCGCGTACACGCTCGTCAAACCCCACGAGATCGAGCACCGTCTCCACACCCGAGCGTAGCTCCGCGCCGAGCGCCAGCAACGCCGCGCCCAAGCCACCGGCAGCGCCCGCGCCGGGCACGCCGAGCACCGAGCCAAATGTCCGCGCGCCCTCGGGTGTGCGCAACAACCCCTGGGCTCGAGCTCCGGCAATCGCGGCGTCGAGCAAGCGACCGTAGCCGACCATCCAGCTGTCGCACCTGCGCAGCGTCTCGATGTCGCCCGCCGGCAGACCCTTCTGTCCGCCGAACACCGCAAGCGCGCCGCGACGCCCTACGAGCGGATTATCGACATCCGAAAGCACAACAATACGAGTGCCATCCAAAGCCCGAAGCGCTGGCGCCAAATCAACGCTCGCCGCCCGCTCAAGTCCGGCAAGACCGGGGGCGACATCGCAGCCCTGATCATCGACCACACGCGCGCCCAGCGCCTGCAGCATGCCGGCGCCACCGTCGTTGGTGGCACTGCCGCCCAAGCCAATATAGATAGTCTTTGCGCCCATGCGAACCGCGCGAAGCATGAGCTCGCCCACGCCATAGGTTGTAGCAGCCAGCGCCGACGACTCCGTGCAAGGCGAATACCCAATGCCGGCCGCCTCGGCCATCTCGATGACCGAGGACTCGCGCTCGACATCAACCAGCATCCGGGCAGACACGCGGTCGCCCAAGGGACCTGCCACCTCGCAGGTCACAATCTCACCGCCGCACGCGGCAACGGCATCGAGCGTCCCCTCACCGCCATCCGCCAGCGGCAATGTGCACACCTCGGCATCGGGCCAAACGCGGCGCACGCCTTCGGCAACCGCCGCCTCCGCCTGCGCACTCGAAACGCTGCCCTTAAAGGAGTCGATCGCCAACAGCACACGGCGGGGCCGGCGCTGCACGGGGCCAAAATCAACCGCCGCGCCAGCATCCTCTTCGGCACCCGCGAGCGCTGCGGCGTGAGCGGCGTGTGCTTCAAGATCGGCCCCACAGCCGCAATCAGCGCCGCCCGCTCCGCGCAGACCGTCAAAATAGCTACTCAGCAGCTCACGGCATTCATCCGCCAAGGCCCCAGCCGTCACGTTAAACCGATGATTCAGGCGCGAGTCGGCATTCAAATCGTATAGGGATCCCAACGCGCCCGCCTTGGCGTCGCTCGCGCCATACACGCAGCGCCCCACGCGCGCGTTAACCATAAGGCCTGCGCACATGCAGCAGGGTTCCAACGTCACATAGACCGTACAGTCGGAAAGGCGCCAGCGACCGAGCGCCTGGGCAGCGGCGCACACGGCCGCAAACTCGGCATGAGCCGAAGGGTCCTGGTCGAGTTCGCGCCGATTGTGCGCCCTCGCGGCGATCTCACCGTCGCGCACCACTACGGCTCCGATGGGCACCTCGCCCACCGCCGCGGCGGCTCGCGCCTCCGCCAGCGCCTCGCGCATGAACTTCTCGTCGATTTCGGTGATCGTCATCGTTCGCCTTCCCTGTTGCAAATTCAAAACGATGCTATCATTACGACTCACGGAGAGATGGCAGAGCGGTTGAATGCGGCGGTCTTGAAAACCGTTGAGCGCGAGAGCGTTCCGGGGGTTCGAATCCCCCTCTCTCCGCCACTTTAGTGATTCACCGGTGTCATGGTCCGCTCAAACAGTGCATCGACCACGTCGGCTATCTCAGGTCGACGCTCAAGATCGTGGCCCGATTCCCACCATATCGTGAAAAGTCGAATAATACCGCCGGCGACAAACTCAGACGTCGTCTCGAGTGACACGGGGGCCAGGGCATCCTCGGCAAGCACGTTCATCACACGCTCGCGGATGGAGCGGGCAATACGGTCGCAAATAACGTTGGTCAACATGCCCGACATGCTGCTTGCCAAAATGTTATCCATGAGCTGCTCGTGCGCCAGAATTAAATCCATGGCATCGTCCAAAATCGCGTGCCGAAGCGCGCGCACGTCCTCGGCAGACACTGCGCCGGCCTCATCGGGCTGTTTTTGCGGCAAGCCCGACATGAGTTCATCGATATAAAAGGCAAAGTAATCGTTCTTGTCGCGAAAGTGCTTGTAGAACGTCGTGCGGCGAATCATGGCGCGGTCGCACAGCATGGCAACCGTCAGGTCCTCAAAACAATGCTCCTCGAGAAGCTCGGTGAAGGCATCGAACAGGGCGCGGTAGGTTTTCTTAATGCGAAGGTCCACTGGTATCGCCATCCTCGGGGCAAAGACAACACTCGTCAATCTGTCGCATATCTTACACCTGTACCTCGCGTGCTTTGTCCCGGTGCCAACCCCGCCGAAAACACAACGCTTACCGGAAAGTTCGGCACGGTAAAACGTTGCGGGTATACTAGTAGCGTTATACCAACGGCAGCTGGCGCATGCCGCCGCGGCCATTCGAAACGGAGACATCATGATTACCGTCATCATCGGCATCGTTGTTGTCATTGTGATTGTCTGCGCCATCGCCGGCATCTACAACAACATGGTCACCAAGCGTAACCGCATCGATAACGCCTGGCAGAACATCGATACGCAGTTGCAGCGCCGCAACGACCTGATCCCCAACCTGGTCGAGACCGTCAAGGGCTACGCCAAGCACGAGCAGGAGACGCTCTCCGCCGTGATCAGCGCGCGTAACACCGCCGTCAAGGCCACCACGCCCGAGGCCAAGATGGAAGCCGACAACGTGCTGACCGGTGCGCTGCGTCAGCTCTTCGCCGTGGCCGAGGCCTATCCCGATCTTAAGGCAAACACCAACTTTACGCAGCTGCAGGCATCGCTCGAGGATACCGAGAACAAGATTAGCTATGCACGCCAGAGCTACAACGATTGCGTGCTCAGCTACAACAACGCCATTCAGACGTTCCCGGCTGTCATCTTTGCCGGCATCTTTCAGTTTAAGGAGCGCCAGGGCTTCGAGGCCGCCGAAGCAGCCCGCCAGGCCCCGACCGTCAAGTTCTAGTAGTTTGGCAGCGCATCCTTAATCGGCCAAATGCATAAACCGCCCCGTCGAATGCATACTTCGACGGGGCGGTTTCCTTTTTCGCGAAGGTCCCCCTCTAAGCGCCGTGCATTTTTAGGAGTATTCAACATAACCAAGAGCTTCGGGCGCCACGATAAATGCCAAAGACCGCGAATATCCCTGCAATTCAAACGCTGCCAGCCCATAACCCCGCCCATCATTCGTAGAAAACATCGAGAAATCCCGATTTTTTGCCCGAGGTCGGTATGCAGGGGCCTTCGATTGCAGAATACTCGCAAAAATGCACGTCGCCGCCACCCCCACATGGCGCGAACCAAAACAAAAGCGCGGCCTTCCTTCCCGGCGCACTCCGCAGGACGCAAGAAGCCCTCGCCGCACGAAGTGCGCAGCGAGGGCTTCTTGCATGTCCGAGGACGCGCCGGGAGGGAGCTTACTCTCTGCCCGGACAGGAAAGGCTAATTACGCGACAGTGTAAACCCAGTTGTGCTTGTCCTCGACAGCACCAGACTGGATGCCGGTCAGGGTCTCGCGGAGCTTCTTCATCACAGGGCCGATCTCGGTGTAGCCAGCCGGGAAGGTCACGGTCTCGTCGGCGCCGTAAACCTTGTTGTCGATCTCGCCAACCGGGGAGATGACGGCAGCGGTGCCGCACAGGCCGCACTCGACAAAGGTACCGGCCTTGACCTCGGCCCACTCGACGGGACGCTGGTCGACGGTCATGCCCAGGTCCTGAGCGACCTGAACGAGCGAACGACGGGTGATGGAGGGCAGGATGGAGTCGGTGTGCGACTGCGGAACGACGAGCGTGCCATCCTCTTTCACGAACAGGACGTTGGCGCCACCGGTCTCCTCGACATAGGTGCGGGACTCGGAGTCGAGATACAGGTTCTCGGCATAGCCCTCGCGATGGGCCTCCATCGTGGGCTTAAGGGACATGGCGTAGTTCAGGCCGGCCTTGATGTTGCCGGTACCGCGCGGTGCGGCGCGGTCGTACTCGGAAACGCGCAGCTTGACAGGCTTGAGGCCACCCTTAAAGTACGGACCGACCGGGGTCACGAGAATGCGAAACGTGTACTCAGGAGCGGGAGCCACGCCGATCACGTCACCGGAGCCGATCATAAACGGACGCACGTACAGGGTCGCGCCGGAGCCGAAGGGCGGAACCCAGGCGGCGTTGGCAGAGACGACCTGCTTGACGGCCTCAACGAACTTGTCCTTGGGGAACGGGGGCATCTCGAGGCGCTGGGCAGAGTTGTACATACGCTCAGCGTTCATGTCGGGACGGAAGCAGACGATGCTGCCGTCCTCGGCGGTGTAGGCCTTCAGGCCCTCAAAGACCTCCTGACAGTAATGGAAGATGCCGCCGCACTCGGAGACATGCAGGGTGTGGTCGGTGGTCAGGCCGCCCTCGTCCCACTCGCCATCCTTCCAATGAGCCTCGTAGCTGTAATCGGTCTTCATGTAGCCAAAGCCGAGGCTACCCCAATCGATATCCTTCTTCTCGACAGTCATATGTCGCTCCTTACATACACAGTTGCAAACTCGCGAACCCGCACGCAAGGACCGAGGCCGACCGCGTCGCAACGTCGCACGCCCGGAGCGTAGAGCCGGACGGGACACGCGAACAGCATCAAAGCCGATGGCACGTCGATTCGCATGCACGAGATTGTACTCCCCGTACGCGTCTGATAAAACGCTTTTCTTTAACTAAGTAAAGTATTTTCATTTGACCGAAACTAAAGAGGCCCGCCACCGTAAGCGGTGACGGGCCTCAACTGTACGGTCTGCGCGCTGGCTCGAGCTAGGCGTTCTATTTGCCCAGCTTGGCCTTAACCAGACCGACCACGGTCGGGATGATCGACACGGCAACGATGCCGATAATCAGCAGCTCAAAGTGCTCCTGCACAAAGGGAATGCCGCCAAAGAAGTAGCCCAGCAGCGTAAAGACCGTCGACCAGGTAATGCCGCCCAGCACGTTAAAGACGACAAAGTTGCGCCAGTGCATGCCGCCCATGCCAGCGATAAAGGGCACAAAGGTGCGGATAAACGGGAAGAAGCGACCCAGGAAGATGGCCAGGTGACCCCACTTGTCCAAGAAGTCCTCGGACTTTTTGATGCGCTCGGGCGTCATGGCCTTGACCTTGCCCGAAGCGATGATCTTGCGGCCAAAGAAGTGACCGATCATAAAGTTGCACTGATCGCCCAAAATGGCAGCGGCCCATGCGGTGGCCAGAAGCGCCACGATGTTAAAGCCGCCGTTGTGGGCAAAGAAACCCGAGGCGAACAGCAGCGAATCACCGGGAAGGAACGGGAAGAACACCACGCCCGTCTCGATAAAGATGATCAGGAACACGCAGCCGTAGGCCATAAGCGGGCCGGCGGCGATCCAGCTGGCGATCGCGGTGCGCGGGTCCTTAAGCAGCTCGGCAATAAAATTAATGAAACCCATGAAGTAAAACCTCTCAGTTGTGGGCGCGGATACGTCCAAGTTGACCAGTATACGGTTGCGGTGCCCCCTCGTGCGCAACCCCACAAAAGCATGACTCCATTACCAGCAAGTTTGCATAACTGACATCTGTAGCGCAATGGCGCCAAGATTGTCCTTCCTAATCCCTAGCAAATCGCTATACTTTATTGAATCGCGTTGCCATGGCGCTAAGGGAGGGCGGCCGGTGAGCTTTATCAATACCATTCGCGAGGATATCAAGACCGTCCAGGCGCAAGACCCCGCTGCACAAAACGGTCTGGTCATCTTCCTTTCCTATCCTGGCCTGCACGCCAAGTGGAACCACGTGCCCGAGCACTGGCTCTGGGAGCACGGTCATCGCTCGCTCGCCCGCGTGCTCTCGCAAATCACCCGCCACATCACCGGCGTCGAGATTCATCCCGCGGCACAGATCGGCAAGCATTTCTTTATCGACCATGCCATGGGCGTCGTCATCGGCGAGACCACCATCGTGGGCGACAACTGCGTGCTCTACCAGGGCGTCACGCTCGGCGGCACCGGCAACGAGACCGGCAAGCGCCACCCCACCCTAGGCAACAACGTCACCGTGGGCACGGGCGCCAAGGTGCTCGGCAACATCCGCATCGGCAACAACGTCAAAATCGGCGGCAACTCGGTCGTCGTCAAGGACGTGCCCGACAACTGCACCGTCGTGGGCGTGCCGGGACGCATCATCAAGCGCAACGGCTGCCGCGTGTTTGAGGAGAGTTTCGACGCCAAGCAGCATCGCGAGTACATGCCCGACGACGCCGCCGAGCAGTCCGCGCTCAACCGCCAAGGCATCACCGAGAACGCCCGCCGCGTCAAAGAACTCGAGCGAGAGGTGGCCGAGCTCAAGGCCCTCGTCGCCAAGCTCGTGGACGAACGCTAGGAACGCAAGCGGCACAAAACGACATCGGCATCAACGCAAGAAGGCGCGCCAGGGAATTCATCCCCGGCGCGTCTTTCTTTTTGATGTGACATGTGGGACTGTCCCTTTGTCACATTATGCGAACTGACTCAGATAGAGGTCGGCGTAAGCGCCCTCGGCAGCCAGCAGCTCCTTATGCGTGCCCTGCTCGATAATGTTGCCGTGATCCATGACCAAGATCAGGTCGGCATCCACAATCGTCGACAGGCGGTGTGCGATCACAAAGCTCGTGCGCCCGCGCATAAGCGCATCCATGGCACGGCCGATAGCAAGCTCGGTGCGCGTGTCCACGCTTGAGGTCGCCTCGTCCAGGATGAGAATCGCCGGGTTGTTGAGCAGCACGCGCGCAATGGTCAGCAACTGGCGCTGGCCCTGGCTGATGCTTTCGGCATCGTTGGCCACGCGCGTGTCGTAGCCCTGCGGCATGGTGCGCACAAAGAAGTCGACCTGCGCGGCACGAGCGGCGGCCACAATTTCGTCGCGCGTCGCCTCGGGGCAGCCGTAGGCGATATTCTCGGCAATCGTGCCGTCGAACAGCCAGGCGTCCTGCAGCACCATGCCAAACTGCTGCCGTAGCTCGCCGCGGTCCATGCGGCTCGTATCCACGCCGTCGAGGGTAATACGCCCGCCGTCAATCTCATAGAAGCGCATGAGCAGGTTGATGAGCGTCGTCTTGCCTGCGCCCGTGGTTCCCACCACGGCAATCTTCTGGCCCGGCTCGGCGGTAAACGACACGTCGCGCATAAGCGGCTTGTCGGGCGAATAACCAAAGCGCACATGCTCAAAGGAGACGCGGCCCTCCACGCGACCCGGCAGCTTGGCGGCCTTGTCCGGCAGCGGATCGGCCTCCATCTCGGGCTCATCGAGCAGGTCGAACACGCGCTCTGCACTCGCCAGCGCGCTCTGCAGCGAGTTGAAGGTAAACGACAGCTGCGTCATGGGTTCGGACGCCTCGTAGATAAACTGGAAGAACGCCTGGAACACGCCGACGGTCATGTGACCGGCAACCAGCATGCTGCAGCCCACCAGCGCGATCACAATCTGCGCCAAACGGCCGATAAAGCGCACCGCAGGGCCGACGGCATTGATCATAAAGTCGGCCTTGGTGCTCACACGAGCCAGTTCCTTCGAAGCCTCGTGCACCTCAGCGGAGCTCTGACGTTCGCGGTTAAACGCGCGGATCACCAGACGGCCCGAATAGCCTTCCTCGACCGCACTCGTAATCTTGGACACCCACTCCTGGCGCTCGCCCGTCACATCGTGTGTGCGGCGCGAGACGACCTTCGTCACCAGCAGCGACAGTGCCGTAAAGAACAGAAAGACGAGCGTAAGCTGCACGCTGAACACGAACATCACGCTCACAGCACCAACAACCGTGCCGATCGATACCAGCAGCTGCAACAATCCGCGCTGCATACTCTCGGACATCTTGTCCAGGTCGTTGGTCGCGCGGCTGACGACCTCGCCGGGACGATGCGCGTCAAAATAGGCGAGCGGCAGACGGTTGAGCTTTTGCGCGATGCGGTTGCGCAGGCGCAGATTGAGGCGTTCGGCCACGCTCGACATCAAAAAGCTCTGGAGCGCGTAGAACGAAGCGGCGGCCGTCCAAATCAAAAAGTAGATGAAGATAGTTCTGCCGCAGTTCTCCCAGGTGATGCTGAAGGTGGTGTCGTTGGCAAACGCCACCTGAATGTGGCTCCACAGCTCATCGATCACGCGGGCGCTATATGCCGGCGCAGCAGTGTTAAAGATGGCATAGAACACAATGCTCGCGAACACGATATAGAAGCGCCAATGGTCGCCGGCAGCCTCGCTCCACAGGCGGCGCACCGTCGCCCAGGTATCTCGAGGCGTCTCGTCCTCGTCTTCATCGTCCACGTCGCGCATACGCTCTGCCTCGGCGCGGGCGCGCTCGTCCTCGGCACGTTCGTTTTCCTCGTAGAGCGCTTGGCGGCGAGCCTCGCGCTCGGCTGCAGCCTTGGCGGCGTCATCCAGCTCGGGTGCCACGGCAGCCGTTTCCTCGACCAGTACCGCGGCAGCGGCGTCATCAACGCCGCCCTGCTTCTTGAGCTCCTCGGTCATGCTACTCACCTCCCTTCATCTGCGATTCCGCGATGGCGCGGTACACCTCGCAGGTTTCCATAAGCTCGCCATGCGTGCCCAAGCCCACAACCTCGCCATCCTTGAGCACGACGATCTGGTCGGCGTGCAAGATCGTCGAGATGCGCTGCGCGATGATGAGCACCGCAGCGTCACGCGTCTCGTCTTGCAACGCATGACGCAGGGCGGCATCGGTCTTAAAGTCCAGGGCCGAAAAACTGTCATCGAAGATATATAGATCGGCATGCTTCATGAGCGCGCGAGCAATGGCCAGGCGCTGGCGCTGGCCGCCTGAAAAGTTCGTGCCGCCCTGCGCCACCGGGGTATCGAGCCCCTGCGGCTGATCGAGTACAAAGGTGCTCTGGGCAACCTCAAGCGCGTGAAGCATGTCGGTCTCGGTCGCGTCCTCGTTGCCAAAGCGCAGATTACTTGCCACGGTGCCCGAGAACAGCCACGCCTTCTGCGGCACATAGGCGATGTGTCCACGGATCTCATCTTGCGAAAGCTCGCGCAGATCGACACCGTCCAGGCGAATGGCGCCCTTGGTGGCATCGTGGAAGCGCAGCAAGAGCTTGGCCACCGTCGACTTGCCCGAACCCGTCGAGCCGACGATTGCGGTCGTCTGACCGCGACGACAGGCAAAGCTCAGGTCGCACAGGGTGTCCTCGTCGGCATCGTCAAAGCGAAACGACATGTGGTCGAACATGGCCACCGCATCGGCTTCGTCTTGGGGCTCGCGCGCCCCGTCATCCAGCGTGCGCTCGCCATCGACGATGCTCGGCTCAATCTCCAACACCTGCTGCGCACGGTTCAGGCACGCGGCAGCACGCGGAAGCGTCAGCACCACCATCTGGGCCATCATCACAAAGAACAGGATCAGAATTGCATACTCCAGCACCGCCGAGATACTCGCAATCTGCATGGCGTGGGCGCCTACGCGGTTGCCGCCCACCCACAGCACCGCCACCTCGGCGATGTTCATCAAAAAGAAGCTTGAGCTGTCGAGGCCCACAAACAGGTGGTTGACTTTGATGGCGTTGGCGGCGTATTCGCTAAACACCTCGTCCAGACGCCGTTCCTCGTGGCGCTCCTTGTTAAACGCACGGATGACGCGCACGCCCACAATATTCTCGCGCAGCACCACGTTCATGCGGTCGATAAAGCCCTGTAGGCGCATAAAGATCGGAGCCGCGTTGGCAACCGTAAAGACCGCCGCCACCAGCACAATCGCAACGACTACGCCCAGAAGCGTGCCCATGGCGGGATCGATAAACCAGGCGAATATGATGCCCGCCACAGCCAAAAACGGCACGGGCAGCACCAGCTGAATCGTCTGCAGAATCGCCTGCTGAATCACGTTGATGTCGTTGAGCGAGCGCGTGATCATCGATCCAGTGCCAAAGCGCTCAAAATCGCTGGCCGCGAGCTCGAGCGATTTGTCGTACACGGCATTGCGGATATCGCAAGCCACGTTGGCGGCCAGGCGCGCCGAAAGATAGCAGCCCAGCACCGTGCCGCCGCTAGCCATGCTGGTCGCGATAAACATGTATAGGCCGTTGCGTAAAATGTAGTCGACATCGCCCGTGGTAATACCGGTGTTGACCATGTTCGCCAGCATCGTGGGAACCAACAGCGTACCGACGTTATCCACCAGCAGCACCAGCAGTGTCACTGCGACAAGCCCTCGATATGGCTTTAGAAACCTCATTAACAGTCGCACGACTCCCCCTCACGTCGATCTTGCATCTGGCTTGCGGCTGCCACCTGCTGTTTAAATGTCTCGCACTCGTCGCCGAGCACCTGAGAGAATTTGCCGATCAAGCGCATAATCTCGCGCTGCTCACACGGCTCAAGCGCGCCAAAGGCTCGCTGCTCGGCCTTGAGTGCCGGCAGCGCATAACGCTCGGCAAATCGCCTGCCCTCTTCGGTCAGGCTCACAACCTTGTTCTTACGGCTGCCTTCGGCAAACTCTAACGTTGCGAAGCCCCGCGCCGTCAAGGTTTTAATTGCCGAGTTGATGGTCTGCTTGCTGTAGAACCATTCGCTTGTCAGACGGCTTACGGCAATACTGCCGCCCGCCGTGCTGGTATCGACGAGCATCCAGTAAGCGCAGTCCGAAAGGCCGCAGGCGCGCGAGAACTCCGAATAGATATGGTCGAGTCCATTGAGCAACCGGTCGAAGTCGACCAGTGCAACCGCACTATTCATCTATCCCACCATTCGATTGTCCGATTTTTGACCAATTTTGTGTCTCTAGATTAGTCCGAGTTTTGACTATCGTCAACAGCCTCTCCGCAAATGCGTACATTTTTATGGCCTATCGGCAGAAAAAGACCGCCGGCGCGGGGGCGGCGCCAGCGGTCACGTGAAAATCGAGTTTTATTGCCTGTTAAGCGGCGACGGCCTCATAGACCGTAGCGCCCGAGAAGCTGTCATGCAGGCTCTTGCCGGCAATCCACGGCAGCTCGACGACCTCGCAGACCGTGTTGACCAGCTCGGAGCAGTCAGTAAAGTGGCCCTTGTCGTTGAGGGCCTCGCAATCCTGAACACGCCAATAGCCATCGGTGTGCGTGATGTAGTACTCGTGATCGTTGATCGACACGAAAGCGCGCGTCTTGGAACGCAGCAGCTTCAGAAATCCTTCGAAATCGGTCTCGACGACATCTCCAGCCTGGAACATGATGTTACCTCCTGGCCCGGCGCCACCACGGCGCATTGATAAACGTTGGTACTCCTTTAGTAAAACCTTTATCAGAGGTTATGCGTTCGTCATTTAGGCAAGTGGTAAAAAACCGCAGGGTAGACGGGATAAAACGTTTAACCATCCCATTTGTTTGTCACATTCTGAAGGTACTTTTATGCAAACCTACTTTCCCAATTGGAATCTATCCTTTTGGCCGGGCAATTGACCGTCTATCGTTTAAGCCTGGCGGGTATGAACGGGGCATCTGCAACGCCACCGCAAGGAGACACCATGGAGACTATCGAAGCACTCATTCACCGCCGCAGCTGCCGCAACTACAGCGATCGTCCCGTCGAGGCCGAAAAGCTTGCACGTATTATCGAAGCCGGCCAATATGCACCGAGCGGCATGGGCCGCCAGCCGGTGACGTTTGTCGCCGTCACCGACCCCGCGACCGTCGAGCGTCTCTCACAGCTCAACGCCCAGGTCATGGGCAGCAACAGCGACCCCTTCTATGGCGCCAAGACCGTTGTGGTGGTGCTGGTTGACCGCAGCGTGCCCACACATCTGGAAGACGGCTCGCTCGCCATGGGCAACCTGCTCAACGCCGCCTATGCACTGGGTGTCGATTCGTGCTGGATTCACCGCGCGCATGAGGTCTTTGACTCGCCCGAGGGCCTGGAGCTGTTGGCCAGCTGGGGCCTGCCCGCCGACGGCAGCCTGCGCGGTGTCGGTAACTGCATTCTTGGCTACGCCGAGGACACGCTCCCCGGAGCAAAACCCCGCCGCAACAATGTGGTCTATGTAAGGTAACCCAGGAACGTCCCCTTCTGCCGGCCCTATGCAGTTGCGGTGAAATACGGACTGTTTTGGCTCTATATGAGCCCATTTAGTCCGTATTCCACCGCAACTTATCTTTATGTCTGGTTCGATGCGGCTTCGTTCTCCTGAGTCGCTTCGGTATCGTTGCCATGTTCGCTCTCGTCCTTTTGAGCATCGGCGATGGTGGTGGCTGCCGCAACAATGCCGCGCTGGGGCGCCACGCCCGTCTGAGTCTGCGCGCCCTCGACAACTTCTGTGCCTGCATGCGCGAGCTCGGGCGATTTAAACACTGCGTCCAAGTTGGCGCCGCCGCCGGCGTAGCCAAGCGCTGCGAGCGCGATGACAATCACTGCAACGACGGCCACGATCGGCACATAACGATGCCAACCAGCGGGATTGAGCCCGCTGCGGCGAGCCGCCCCGCGGCTGATGTAACCGAGCGTGCCGTCGTGCTTGAGCTTTGAGCCCACCACGCGCTTGCGGCCCCACAGCGAGGACTCTGCCTGCATTGCCAAGCGAGCGCTTGCCGAAGGATAGCCATATTTAGTGCGCTTGAACGAGCCATCAAACCCCGAGGCGTGTTTGCCCCACGTCACCGATGTCGTGCGTCGGTTAACCGGCGCGGCGCTCCGCCTTCTGCGGCTCGGTTTTGAAGTCTCAGCCATATGCCCTCGCACGCCGTAACCAAATCGAAACAATAACGCTTTGGACTGTAGCACACGCGTCGCGTGCGGTCACGGGCGCCTCGCTCAACGGTCATCGTCCTTCAGCAAGCGCCACAGCGTTGTACGGCTTATGCCCAGCACCTCCGCCGCACGGGTTCGGTTGCCGTGGAGATGGTCTACAACCAAATGCGCGATATCTCGCTCGGTATCGGCCAGCGGTCGCAGGATATACAGGTCACTTTCGAGCGTCGGGGCGCCAAAGGTTGCGGTCTTAATCACGTCCTCTTGGGCGAGTACTTCCTCCGCCACAGCGCGGTCCACCGTGCCCGCCCCCACCAATATATACAGTCGTTCCGAGACCTCGCGGAGCTGCAGATAATTGCGCGGCCAGCGGTAAGCATCGAGCGTCTTCGTCGCCGCGGCAGACAGCGTGGGCGCTGCCGTCCCAAATGCATCAGCGAGATATTCCAAATAGCGCGCAACCTTCGTCGACGCGGCTCCCTGCTCGGCGATTGCCGGCGCCACACTCACCGCACAGGCGAAACGCTCGGTCACAAAGGCGGCTTGATCACTTTCGCCGCCGCCCGGCATGTCATTCGCTGTCAGCACCACATGGCAGCGCGTCGCCAACGCGGTGTCGGTCATCGTGGAAACGAGCTCGCGGAGGCGCTGAGGGCCAACCGCATTCCAGCCCTCAATGCAAAGGGTCAGCCCCGTTTGGAACAACGGCGATTCGGCGCTTTTGAGCACGTGGCGCCAACCGCGATCGGTGAGTTCATCGAGCGCGACGGAAACAAAGGGCTGATCGGCAAAAGGACCGTCCAGATAGAGGCGCTTGGCGATCTCGACCTGACCCGCTCCCAGCTCGCCCTCGAGCATAAGGGGCACACCGCGCGCGTAACTCTCGGCGACCGGCGCGGCCACCGCAGCGGCACCCTCAACGATGCCGTACGCGCTCGATTCGTAGCGGGCCTCAACTTCGTCGGCGTTGAGCCACTCGATGCCCGCATGCGCCGCGGCGCCGCGCACCTCGCGGACCACGACGACCCAAAGGCCCCCGCCCTCTTTGTCGGCGGAGCGAACGGTCAGGCTCAGGCGCGTACCCGCACGCCCCATAACCAGACGCGCGCCGTCTCCTATACGATCGAGGCGCTCAGCGACAAAAGCCGCCACATCCCGCTCGAGCGCCGCGTCATTCATGGTCGAGATCGCGACGTCCCCACGCGCATCGATTGCCAATGCCGAGGCCCCGGCGGCAGCTAGGGCATCGGTCAAGATGTTCAGTTTGGCATCGCTATCCATGATTTGCCCCTGTCCGCGGCGACATGCAGCCGCCGACGGTCGCACGACCGAGTGTTTCAAAATTGAACGATATTGCTCATCAAACACTATAGGGCAGAAAGCGCCGTCCTGCGAGTATAGGTGTTGCCCCGCATCGCCATCCTGGCGGGGCGATAAGAGCTCTTCGGGACTTATAAACCTGCGGACAAGCCATACCCGCAAGAGCTCCTATCGCTCCACCGTGAGAATGCGCTCGCCAGCACGCAGCACGCAAACAAGCTACTTCTCTACCAGATTCCCAGTACGTGTTGCATTCCCAAACTCATGCACGCAATGCCAATCCAGCAGCAAAAGCCCAGCGCGATGGGCTTGCCGCCCTTTTTGACCAGCTCGACGATATCGGTATTAAAACCAATAGCCGCCATGGCCATCACGATAAAGAGCTTCGACAGCTCCTTGATGGGCGCCGTAAAAGACGCGGGAAGCTGAAGCACCGTGGTGATTACGCTCGCCAGCACAAAGAACAGCACAAACATGGGAAACGCGCGCTTAAGCGAGAACGTGCTTTTGGCGTCGCCGCCGGCCTTGCGCGCCAGATGCATCTGCCAGCATGCGAGGACCAACGTGATGGGGATAATGGCCAGCGTTCTGGTGAGCTTGACCACCGTGGCGCTCTCGAGCACATTGGCGCCGGGATGCATGCTGTCCCAGGCGCTCGCCGCAGCCGTTACCGACGAGGTGTCGTTGATGGCGGTACCGGCAAACAGGCCAAAGCCCTCGTTGGTCAGCCCGAGCATGCCGCCGAGCGTCGGAAACACGAGCGCCGCGATAACGTTAAACAGGAAGATGACCGAAATAGCCTGGGCAATCTCGCGATCGTTGGCATCGATGACAGGTGCGGTCGCGGCGATGGCAGAACCGCCGCAAATCGACGAACCCACGCCCACAAGCGTCGCGATCTTACCCGGCACGTTCATAACGTGGCAGAGCACAAAGGCGATGACAAGCGAGGTCGAGATTGTCGCCACGATAATCGGCAGCGACTGGGCGCCCTTGGACAGAATCTGGGAGAGGTTCATGCCAAAGCCAAGCAGGATAACCGCGTACTGCAAGACTTTTTTGGACGTATAGGTGACGCCAGCGGCGAGCTGTTCGCGACGATTCTTGGGAAAGACGAGCGCCAGGACCATGCCAAAGAGGATGGCAAATACCGGCCCGCCGACCACCTCAATTTGTTTGCCGAGCAACGTCGCGGGAATGGCGATGATTAGGCAGAACAAGACGCCTTTCCAGCGCTCGCGTACGATATTTGCCAGTTGCATATGGGACTCCTTCTTTCTATTTCACGTTTGCGACGGCTTATGATACGGCAACATTGAGCGCAGCCTTGCGCAAACACAGACTAAGATGCCGCAATAGTTCTCAGGCAACAGCCGAATTACCCACCGCGGAGAGCTGACTCGCGGCATAATTAACAACTGACATATGAGTTTGATAGAACAGTTGCGAGGCGCTATGGAAGAATCGATGCACGTCGGCGAGCAGGAAACGAGCCTACAGGACCAGTCCTACCACACCATTCGACGCAAAATCGTCTACCTGGATTACAAGCCGGGCGAAAAGCTGGGCGTCAAGCAACTTTGCGACGACCTAGATATGGGGCGCACCCCTGTGCGCGAGGCTTTGGTTCGTTTGGCGCAGGAAGGCCTGGTGCGCACCGTGCCCCAGAGCGGTACCTACGTCTCGCCCATCAACCTCACCCTTGCCGAGAGTGCCTGTTACATCCGCGAGCATCTGGAAAAGCAGGTGATCGTGGAGTGCTGCGCGCGCGCCACGTCGGCTGGCATCGAGCAGCTCGACCGCGCCATCGTGCTGCAGGAAAAGGCCATGGCCGAAGAGGATCGCATCGGCTTCTTTTTGAGCGACAACCTCATGCATCACATGATTTTTAGCATCGCATGTCGCAGCACCGTGTGGTCGTGGCTCGAAGAGACCAATGCCGACCTTGAGCGCTTCCGCTGGCTGCGCGCTGCCACGCAGGTTCTCGACAATCAGGACATCGTGAACGAGCACAAGCAGATTCGCCGCGCTATCGCCGGTCGCGACCCCATCGAAGCGAGCTTTTTGGTCAGCAAGCACCTGCACATGATGTTCCGCAACCAAACCGAGGTTCTGGACCAGTTCCCCGAGTACTTCGAGACCAGCAAGCTCCGCTAACCTGCCAAAAAGGGACAGGTTTATTTTGGCAGGTTTTATCTGGGCAAATGCAACAAGGCCCGGCTCCGCTGCAACGGAGCC
>UQRW01000041.1 GCA_900543515.1 uncultured Collinsella sp. | reverse complement strand
ACTCATCGTCATCGGGTTTGGTATGCCGGCTCACGTAACTAGCGAAGGCATCGTTGTTGCTCCGGTCGATACGCTCGGAATCTAAAGCTATTTGCATTTCCAGAAATCCTCTATCTAGACGCCTCCTAGAGGATTTCTGGAAACAACCGGTATTTTGATCTGGGCTACGAAAGGTTACGGGTCCAGATTCCGTGCTGCGTGGAGCCGGTGATCTTGTATCCGTGGCGGTCGATTCACGCCGCAAGCCTGTCCCAGTCGATGCGTTTCCAGTTGCCGCACGGCGCGTGGTTCACGATGAGCCCGCCGGCGACCATGAGCGCGTGGTTGCGTGCCTTGCGCGCCTCGCGCGCGAGCGCCCTCATCCCAGCCGGTTGCTTTAGTTGTACACGCGGTAGTTACACTTGAACTGGGTTATGTGTCCATAGCTGGAGCGGTACCAACCCGACGTATAGCTGATTACTTCTGGGCCTAGATATTCGTATCTCTTGTTGTAGCGAAGCTGACGGTAGGTCGTGTCGTACTCTGCTACGTAAAACGTGTCTCCAGAGAAGGCTTTGTACCGGTCTTTAACCGTCGAAGCCATGTACGCGGGTTCGACATCGCCTTTCTCTCCGTTGAGCGCATAGACGGGTGCCGCGATTCCGCATAAAGCCGTTGCCACGAGGATGGCGTAGACAGCCATGCGCGACGCATTGGACTTCAGCTGTTCAAACAGTTTCATGTCATTCACCTCCCTCGTATGTATCGAGGTATTCCTGCTTGAGCGTCTGCGAGGACGACTCGATCTTTTCCACGAGCGTGCCGGCCTCGATGAAGTAGAACGAGTTGGTGAGGTCTGCCAGGTCGTCGAGCAGATGGCTTGAAATGAGCACGCTGCGTCCCCGCGCCACCTCGCTGCGCATCGCGTCGCAGGAGGTTTTCCGCTTTCCCGGATCGAGGCCGTTCAGCGGTTCATCGAGGATGAGGTACGGGCAACCGGTCGCTATCGCCATGGCAAGCTTTACCTGCTGCTTCATTCCCGTCGAGAGTTTACGGGTCGGCTTGTCGAGATATGGGGAGATTCCGAGGGAGTCGCAGAGCGAGTCGATGTCGGCGGCCGATTTCCACGCCTCCCTAACGAAAGCAAGGTGCTCGAGGGCCGATAGCGTGGGGTAAAGATCCGTGCCGCCCGAAGAGCTCAGGTAGACGAGTTCTGCAAATTCGGCTGATCGACGCTGGCAGATTCCGTCTGCCAACAGGCTTCCCGAGCGGATGCGGGTGGGAAATTGGCCCGACAGCGCCTCTAGAAGGGTGGTTTTCCCCGAGCCGTTGGGGGCGACGAGGCCCGCCGCCGTTCCCGGGCTCAGGAAAAGCGACCCGATTGAAAGTATCGTCGTGCTCCCGTATCCCACGCTCGCGTCCAGAAGCTCGAGCCCATGGTGCTTTTTAGCGGGTCCAGACTGTTTGGGCGAACGTGCCGCAACGGCGCCGACCGCAAAAAGGACCGCGACGTATGCCAGGGCCACGGCAAGCATCGATGCGCTGCCTGAACCGGAGCCAATGAATTCTGTCGGGAAGCATCCTACGTAGCCCGTTGCCTCGATAGGCGAGAACACGGCCAGCGGCAGGAGCCCGAGCGCGGCGTTATGCCCCAGCGCCGAATCGGACAGCAACGGGAATGCCGGGGCCGCGACAAGCAGCGCTGAGGCAAGGGGGCCCGCGAAGACGCGCCTCGTTGCGGTCGATAGGACGGCGGAGCAAACGGATATCAAGGTTCCGCCCGCAAGCAGCGCGAGAAGCAGGGTCGTGAAGACGTCTCCCGCGGTCGTGGTGGCAAGCGCGCCGTCATGGAAGAAGGCGATCGGGTACCCGATTTGCCCGAAGCCGTTTAGGACCAAGGCGTAAATGCCCCCGGGTGCGAGGCCGACGAGGAGTATCGCGGTCCCCGCGACGATTATCGAAAACACGATCTGGATAAGGCGCCGGAATTTGGGTGCGGGCGCCTTTGCCGCCAGGGTCCCGGGCCTTGTGGCGCCGAGCACGAGTATCGACGAGAGGAGGAAGGGGATGAAGGGAAGGAAGGACGGCGCCGTGGCAATGGCGTAAGGCAGGAAGGAAAGGAATGGCAGGTCGTTTGCGGAGGCCGGGATATCCGTGATGCCGGAGCTGCTCAGGGCGCGGCAATATGCGAGCGCCGCGTCATTGGTCTCTCGGTCTCCCACGATGGACCCGGATTGGAAGCCTTCGTCCATGAGCGCGTAGTAGCTCTCGGCAGAATCGAGAAAGGCGGCGTCGGTTTGAGCGGCGAGGGCGGCGTTCGCGTATCTTGCAAGCTCCGCGTCAGCTTGCTGCTCTGGCGATAGGTCTGTGCCGCTGGCCTGGGGTGCGCGCGTATTGAATGCGTCGACAAAGCCCTGCATGCCCTGCTTCATAAAGAAGGGCCCGTAGATGGGCGAATTGAACGCAATGGGGACGGAAAAGGCTGCAGCGAGAACGAGCGTACAAATCCATGCGGCCTTGTCTCTTAGGATCAGTTTGAGAAGAAGTCGACAGTACATCTGGAAGCACCTACGTTCCTCAAAGAATCGTTAGATTAAAAGTAACAGACCGGATGAAGATACGTGCGACGGGGGCGAGGCGAATGGCTGAGCGGTATCGATATGCGGGTTCAACGGTATCATATTGACCACATAGATTTTTAACTTGCATTTCTAACAGTTAAGGAGACGGGTGCTTTCCAGTACACTCCTTCGATGATGCCTTCCGCTAGTTGCTATGCCGGTTTCAGCCAACAAAGAATGTGCCCGGGCGCTCAGGTTCACCGTTAGCGTTGGCAACATATGAGATGGGCCAGACCCTTGCCGCGCGCCGATTGCGCGAGAGATGTCGGGCTCCATGTTTATTCCACCTGCTTGTTATCAACCAGTCTCGCAAAACAAAGGAAAATGACCCACGGATTACGGACTGGATTCCGGCGAGGGAGTGGAGCACGGATTGATCGAAGAGGAATGACGCTCTGCTAGAATCAGCAGCGCTGTCGGCAGCCCTTGTGCCGGGCAGAGCCCTCCATCCGATGGGAGGTGATGCCCATGACCGATTTCACTGAGTCCGTGAAGCTCCTGACTGCTATGGCCTCGCTCCTCACGGCCCTTGTCGGCCTTTCCAAGGCACTCAAGCAGGGTTCGAAGCCCAAAAGACGATATGAGAAAGCCATTGGGGCCGCCTCCCCCGCGGCGCAGCTTCTTTCCGCGGGCTCGGGGTGCCACAATGGGCTTTGAGTATCGGCCCGTGCGGTAGCCCTTACCGCACCTGCGGGGAGGAGGCTTCCCATGCCCCATGTTACCTCCATCGGCCTGGACGTCCACGCGCGATCGGTCGCCGCCGCGGCGTTCAACCCCTTCACCGGCGAGGTGGTGCGCCGCAGCTTCGGCACCGACGCCTCCGAGATCGCGGAGTGGGCCCTCGGCTTCGAGGACCCGAGGGCGTGCTACGAGAGCGGCCCCACCGGGTTCCACATGGCGCGCGAGCTGCGCGCGCTCGGCCTCGACTGCGCCGTGGCCGCCGTCTCCAAGATGCAGAGGCCGGCGGCGGACGCCCGGCGCAAGAACGACCGGCGCGACGCCGAGTTCATCGCCCGCATGCTCGCCACCCACAACATCGTCGAGGTCCCGCTGCCCGACATGGCGGTCGAGGCCGCCCGGGACCTCGACCGCGCCCTCGACGACGCGACCCGCGAGCTCCGCCGCTCGAGGCAGCGCCTCAACATGTTCCTGATCAGGCTGGGCCACGTCTGGGACGAGCGCAACGCCGACGGGGCGAGGAAGAAGGCCTGGACGAGGGCCCACTGGAGGTGGGTCTCGGAGATCAGGCTCGAGGGGCCGCAGCGCGACGCGCTGGAGTACTACGTCACGGCCGCCCGCTGCGCGGAGTCGGACAGGAGGCAGCTCGAGAGGAGGGTCGTCGCGCTGGCGGGCACCGACCGCTGGCGGGCGACGGTGGAGGCGCTGTCCTGCATCAAGGGGGTCGACACCCTGACGGCCTTCAGGCTCGCGGCGGAGGCCGGGTCCTTCAGCAGGTTCCGCTCGGCGCCGGCCTTCGCGAGCTGGTGCGGACTGACCCCGTCGGAGCACTCGAGCGGCGAGTCCGAGCGGCGCGGCGGGATAACCAAGGCCGGCAACGCGCTCGCGCGCACGGCGCTCATAGAGTCCGCATGGCACTACTCCACGTGCTCCCCGAGGCCAAAGGCCCCAGCCCCCGGCACCGACGTGCCCCCGGCGATACGCTCGAGGGCGGACGACTGCACCGCCAGGCTCCACCGCCGCCGCGAGGCGCTGGCCGCGGCGGGCAAGAGCGCGTGCAAGGCCAACGCCGCCGTGGCGCGCGAGCTCGCCTGCTGGGTCTGGGAGATCGGGTGCAGGTCTGAGGGGACCGTCCTCTAGCGGCCGGCTACAACCGACTCCCGCCGGGAGGGCCCGCGCCTCGACGCATCGCCGGCGCGAGTTCACGACCTTTTTGATGGGCAGCCCCCGGGCCGCGCCCGACAAAAGACTGGATTCGTACGATAGCGCCGGACGGAGAATCGAAATGCGGTGGGGTGCGCGGACATACCGGGCTGACCGCCGGAAGCGCACCCGCAAGAGCCCGCGGATATTAGCTTGCCAGGCAAGCGTCGACTAAGCCATGCAGCGTGCGCGGGCTTTCCCGACGGGAAACGAAAAAGCCCGGTTTCAAACCGGGCTCGAACGAACATGCCTATTGACAATGGCTTTCTCATATTAAGAAAGGCCACCGTCGCTAAGACGATGACCCAACTTCATTAAGCAACGGCTCTGCCCAGCTCACTACAACTTGGGCTGCCGTCGGCACCATTCTACCCGCTTGACATTGCTGCTGTCGATGCGCCGTATCAAGAATCCACGGCAGCGCTCGTGGTTGCAAAACGGCCTAACAAATAGCGGCTATTAGTCAGTTCGGCTGTCAAAAGGCCTAATAGTTGCCAATAGTGGCTAGTTGGCAACGGATTTGGGCTATTAGTTCTAACAGTGCCTATACTATGACCCCACAAACGGGACACGGTTTTCTGCCCGCACGAGGTTTTAAAGTTTAGCTGGAACAATCCGGCAGATTGGAGCACAGAACATGAGGTTCGAACACCTCATGTCGCTCAAAATACGTCTCCTCAATTGCGCAAAGGAGAACGGTATTTAGCGACAAGGAGACAATGGAATGATTTGGTTCACCAGTGACACACACTTCGGGCACGAGAACGTCCTGAAGTTCACGGACCGGCCGTGGGAGACGATTTGGCAGATGAACGATGCCATCGTCGACAACATCAACGGCAGGGTCGCCGTGGATGATGAGCTCTACATCCTGGGGGATTTCTCATTCAAGATGACCGCCCAGGACGCATACGGGCTGCGTAAGCGGATCGCCTGCAAGCGCATCCACCTCGTCCCGGGAAACCATGACAAGGACTGGACCCAGCCGGCGGTCGCGGGCGCGTTCACCGTGGAACCGCCGATCTGCGTGCTCAAGATCGACGGGCAGAAGATCGTCCTGTGCCATTACCCCATGGCCGACTGGCAGGGCATGAGCCATGGATCGTGGCACCTCCACGGGCACATCCACAGCAGCGGCGGCGCGTACAACGAGTTCAACCGCAAGCAGGGGCTCCTGCGCTACGACGTGGGCTGCGACGCCAACGGGCACTCCCCGGTGAGCCTCGACGGGCTGAGGAAATGGTTCGCCGGGGTCGACGAGCCGTGCGGCCGGGTGAAATGGCCCTGGTGGGTCAACGAGACCGGTGACAGGCAGGTCGAACGCGAGCTGGCGGCTTACAAGCGGAAAGAGGCGATCCGATGACGGTCTATGTGACAGGCGACATCCACGGTGGGCTCGACATGCAAAAGCTCCGCGACTGGGAGCTTGGGGATAGCCTTGGCAGCGACGACTATCTGATCATCGCCGGCGACTTTGGCTTTCCGTGGGACTTCTCTGCCGAGGAATGCGCCGATATCGCCTGGATGGAGTCGCGCCCCTACACGGTTCTCTTCGTCGACGGCAACCACGAGCGCTTCGACCACTGGGCGGAGCGCCCCATGGAGCCGTGGCACGGCGGGCTGACGCAGCGCCTGTCGGATACTTCGTCCATCCGCCGCCTCATGCGCGGGGAGGTCTTCGAGCTCGACGGGAAGACGGTCTTCACCATGGGCGGGGCGACGAGCGTCGACAGGGCGTACCGCATCCCGTACAGCTCGTGGTGGCCGCAGGAGCTGCCGGACGAGCGCGATTTCGATGACGCACGGGCAAGGCTCGACGAGGTCGCCTGGAAGGTCGACTGCGTCATCACCCATACCTGCTCGACGCGCATGCTCTCGCCGACGCTCTACCCGGACCCAGGCTGGGAACGCCCGGATGTGGACCGGCTGACCGGATTCCTCGACGAGCTCGAGGATCGTCTGGACTACAAGCGCTGGTATTACGGACATTTTCACCGAGACGGCAATCCGGACGAACGGCACACGGTGCTGTATGACCGGATCGTGAGGCTCGGGGACAAACTCCTGCCGTGGGGTGCGTACTGATGGCTATCTATGTGACGGGCGACGTGCACGGCAGGGCCGAGCACGGGTCCAGCCGGTTTGCCTTCAAGAATTGGCCGCTGGGCCGGACTCTGATGCGCGATGACGTGGTGATCGTGGCCGGCGACTTCGGCTTTGTCTGGGATGGATCCAACGCCGAGAAATACTGGCTTGACTGGATCGAGTCGAAGCCGTGGACCACGTGTTTCGTGGACGGCAATCATGAGAACCACCACGCCCTGGCTGAGCTGCCGGTGCGGGAGTGGAACGGCGGGCTCGTCCATGAGGCGCGACCGCACGTGCTGCACCTGATGCGCGGAGAGGTGTTCGATATCGACGGGCTCATAGTCCTTGCCATGGGCGGCGCCACGAGCAACGACAGGCAGTATCGCAAGGAGGGGAGGAGCTGGTGGCCCGAGGAGATGCCGAGCGAGGAAGAGATGTGGCAATGCCGCACCTCGCTCGACCGCGTGGGCTGGAAGGTCGACTACGTGGTGACTCACGAGGCTCCTGCCGACCTGGCAGAGAAGCTGTGCCGGGAGCGCGAACGCGAGTATCTGGACGACCAGCTGCAACGATTCCTTGCCGAGCTCGACGGGCAGCTCGGCTACCGCGCCTGGTTCTTCGGCCACTACCACGGCGACGAATGGCGCGACGACAGGCACCGCCTTATCTACCGAGACATCGTGCCGATCGAAAATGCTGCGCCCGGCTCTAGAAACCCTCTAGAAATGCTCTAGAAGGTTTCTAGAAATTAGACGCTTTGCGGCCTACTCCAATTCAAAGGTCTGGTCGAGGGAGTTTGACCCGGCGCCCATCCCGTCGACTTTCACTTCGATGGGAGACATGTCGTTGAGGTCAAAAATCGACACACCGTCGCATTCGCCTCCCGGCGCAAGCCCTTGCGAAGAGAAGCGGTCTTCCTGCAAATCGGCGGCAAACCCGCGAGATAGCATCTGCTTATTTTGATAAGCCGTGATGTAGCTACCAACAGCGCATGAATCTGCCGATCGGTTGTTAATGGCGTGCCAGCGAACAACGGCAACCTTCCCGCCATCGCCAGCCGAGGAATCATGCACCTCGACGCCGGTGACTGAATACTCCATCTTGCCGTAAACCCCGTCTTCCTGCGCGTTATCAGAATCAGCGACCTGAACTGCCGTCTGACGATCGTCTGCCTGGCTGCACCCAGAGGTCATAACTAGGGCGGCTGCCAGAACACCAGCAGCCCCAAAGTTCCGAGCTAGGTTGATTGCCTTTTTAACAGAGAGATGTTCCATCGACTACTCCAAACTTAATTGTTTTTGAATGCCATCATCCAAACAGCCAAGCCCCAATGAGCATGACCACTGAAACTGCTGCAAGCGAAGCTCAGACGGCATTTTGACGGGTGATGACACCGCTGATGGTGAGCGCATTTGCGCCGGCACCATCAATGACAGTCCAGACAAGTGCCGTGACCAAAAAGACGACTAGCCCTGCCGTTATCAACTCACGGCGAGACGGCCTTAGCTTGTCGGACATATCTACTCGCCCCTCGCCTGGGCCATGACCTCGACCTTGGCCTCGGCCACGGCCGCCCGCTGCTCGGAGGCGGCGAGGCGGTCCTTGAGGGCGTCGACCTCGGCCATCAGGTCACGCTGGGCGAGGAGGGAGACGTTGAGATCGGCCTGAGCCTTGGCCGCGGCGTCGACCGCGCCCCTCATGCTTTCAATTCGATCGTCTTTTGCGGCTGATTCTGCCAAGAGCTGATTGTTCTCGGAATCGAGCTTCTTGAGCTGCGAGAGGTAATCGGCGACGGTGGCGTGGAGCTCATCGTTCTCAATCTCCAAGCTCGCAGTATCCAGCTCGAATTTCTCTTTGATGGCGGCGACCTGCTCGACGCAATTAGATTTGATGCTCTGAATCTGTTCCATTGCACTTTTCTTGGCAGCGTCGGCGTCCTCGCGGGCAGCACGAGCCTCCATCGCGCCAGCTTCGGCAGCGCCCTCGATGATGCGCTTGACCCGCTCGACCGCCTCATCGAGGACGGCCGATGCGTCGAGCGCAGCCTTCACGCCGGGAGTGGCGTTAGGGTGGTAGCCGTCGACCAAGCGGGCGACGGTATCGGCCTGCGAGAGACCAAGGCTCGTGCCGATGTCCTTTATGGCGTCACGGGTCTCCGATGAGACATTCAGACTGGTCATTTTCTTTTCGGACTGGACTTGGTTTTCGGCCATGATGCGGCACTCCAATCAACAACGGGCATGGCTCCGCCATGCCATATGGCTGGGAACAATGCACGGCCGCTGTTGAGTTGTCTTTTTCCTGCGATCGGTGAGTTCTAAAAGGCGTCTCAAGTCATGCGTTCACGCAGGTTTTCGGTTAGAGAAATACCGCACCCTTATATAGTAACGCCGCCGCACTCGGGCCTATTAGGCAAATCGCGAAACGACAGACGGACTTATTTCCTGACGCCCACCAATCCGCGTTCACGAAGGATGCGGTACAGCGTTGATTTGGAGACGCCAGTCGCAGCGCAAATATCGGGAATAGGAGTCTCTCCTCCAAGATAGAGCCTTACTGCGGCATCGGCTTTGACGCCGGCAGTGCGAGGCCTGCCACCCACGTTGCCGCCGTGGCTCCGTTTGACGGCGATACCCTCGGCCTGGCGTTGCCTGATCAGATCTCGCTCAAGTTCCGCGGTGCAAGCATGGGTGCCAAGCACGAAGCGCCCGAATGCGGTATCTAGATCCACGGGCTGTTTCAGGGACGTGAGCTTCACGCCGAGGTTTCGAAACATAAGGTCATAGTTGAGCAGCTGCCTGGTCGATCTGGTCAAGCGCTCCCAGGATTCGACCACCACCTCGTCGCCCGCCCGCATCTTCTTGAACAGGCGCTTCTGCTGCGTCCGGTCGCCGTCCTGGGCACCCGTGACCTTGTCCTTGTAGATATGGCCATGGGCCACGCCAGCGTTCACCAGAGCCTCGATCTGGCGGTCCAACCTCTGGTCTTTCGTGCTCACGCGAGCATATCCGTAACGTGTCATTTCAGCCTCCTGCCTCGTATTTGATTTTCCCATGGGAATTGACGTGGAGGTTTTGACACTGGGTTTTGGCACTCGACGTTCACGGCATCGAGGGTTCGATTTTCGAGTGCCCAGAGGCATACGTTTTGAGACTGGCAAGCTGTTGCCGGCTCGAGGACAGCGGCCCGGTGCACCGGGCCGATCGATAGCGTACTCAGGTTCACAGCGCAGTTTCTCAGGGCTCGCATATATAGGAAGACTTGATCGGCAATCGATTTTAATGAAGTCGACAGCGCATGTCAGAGCTTTCAACAAACCGCAGGTAAATCCGTATACCAAAAATTGGTACACGGATTTACCTGCGATGTTCATGCTTGGTCAAAAGCCCATCAAGCGATATATCCATTATTTTAATGCGCGCGCCTGAGCTTTTGGCTGAAGTGGCAGTCCGACCGCCGGCAGGCGGCCACGCTATATCCAAAGGCCACGCCTACTCCCAGTGCCCGGCTACGTCGACGACTCAGTGCTGCCCGTCGAGGTCCTGCTGCAGAGCTACATCAGGGACGTCTTATTGGGGGACGACCACATGGAGCCCCGGGAGATCAAGCTGTACGGCTGATCCATCCGTCAACAACATGTCAAAGCCCCAAAACCCAACAGGATCGCGAACGAGGGGATGAATTGACCGCCCGGGCATTTGCGCCCGGGCGGTCAATTTTATCAAGCATGGGCGCGATTCTGTGAGGCCATTTTTCTGGCATCCGCCGTTTGCTCCGGCCTCAACGCACCCATCGACCGTTCGGTAAGCTTTGCGAACGCGACCACGTGCTTATTTGTCGAACAATCAAATGTCCGACAATGTCTGACGGAGCTGTCAGACATTCACGCACGAACAGGCGAGCTTCGCGAGCGATCGTAGGCAACTAGTAGCCCCAGCTGCGTCTTTGGCGCAGGTTCGACGTCTGACATCTTGAATGTCTGACGTTGAACGAAGCTGGCGTGCAAAATGGCCTCACAAGGCCATTTTGCACCGTCTCAGGGGCACGATTCAGGATTTGCCGCTGCGTCCGTTATCGTAATAATCTCCCACAGGCACCACCGCGCGCGCCGCCGTGCCCGTGTCTTCTATCGTAATAATTCGAAATCTGGCGCCTTTTCCTCCTTGTCCGTTATCGTAATAACAAGGCGCGCGAGTGTCTTCCCCCGGTCCAAGGGCGGAGCCCTGGCAAGCGCCGAACCGCCCGGGTCGGCGGCAGACTTGTACACACATTTACGATGGGGGGGTACAAGTATGCGTCTCTTGCGGGATTTCTCGTTTATCGGCAGAAAATCGAGGTCAAAAGATGTATGAGTTCTTGAGCATTGAAGACCTGCGGTGGAAGTTCGGCGCGTCGCGAGCATGGACGTACAAGTATCTGGCGCCGCATATCAAGTCAATCACCGTGAAGTGCTCGACCGACGACGGCGAGCGCCTGTGCAAGCGTTATAGCCTCGATGATGCACGGCGCGTGGTCGCTGAAAAGGCTCGGGCCGAGGTCTATTCCGTGCCCGTTAAAGCGGACCCCGGGAAAAGCAGCTATGCTCCGTACCGCCGCCCGCGGCGCGTGCGAATCAAGACGAGCGCGTACATCGCCGAATATATCGTCGGCTTCGGCCATCTCTGGCAGATCGACGAGATTGCAGAGGAATACTGCGGTAAGCGCTCAAGAGAGGCGGCATATCAATTCATCTACCGTAACGCCTGGATCGCAATCGTGTTCGGCAACAAAACTTTCTATATCCCGAGGCGCACCACACCGCAATTCGTGGCGGCAGCAGTCGAGGTGTTCGGAGACGCCGCCCACACCGTCGAATACGCACGCGGTGGGCATAAAAGTGACGCCACGGAATAGCGGCACTATGTAACAAATGAATGAGTGAACGGCGTAAAAAGTGAAAAACCGAACTACGTGATAACGACAAAGCGGAATAGCCGCACTATGTAACTACGTAATAACAGAACTATTGAACATCGGACTATTCGGTCCTGAAATCTGTCCGCAAGAGTCGTACGCTGCCGTACAAAATGCCTGGCAGCGTACCGCCGCAAGCGGCGCACGCTAGGGCTCTGCCCTAGTACCCGGCACTCGCGACGTTAGCTCATTGTTCTGCAATTCAACGGTTACGTTTTTCAGTTTTGTCGTTATCACGTAGTTCGGTAATTACACAGTTGCGTAGTGTCGTAATTGCTTTGTTCGGTTGTGTCGCAGTTCAGATATGAACAACCGCCGCAGGCGCCGGGTACTAGGGCAGAGCCTTGGCAGTACGCGGACGGCCGAAACGCAGTTTTGTACGGCAGCGTGTGACACTTGCGGGCGAGCTCCGGCTATGCCATTGCTGAATTACGACAAAACGCAACAACAGAGCCGTGTAACCGCGGCATAACTGATTTACAGACGATACGAAGAACGTAATGAATGAACTAGTGAACTGCGACACAACCGAAAAAGCGAACAGTTATAAACCCAAAAAACGCATTGAAACAGGCGAGATGTTTTAAATCTCAGCCCACAAATCGAGAACAGTAGCGTCCCGACGAACCGTGGCAAAATAGTCGCAGTAGTCATAGGCATCATCGGGACTGCGCATCACGGCAACAAGATCTCCGTTGTGCGCATCAACAACTGCATGTCGAAATCCCATCGTCTGACGCATTATCCGGTTGCGCTGTCGCTCGATCTCGATCGCATCCAGCAGGAGGTGGCCATCTGTATGGCCATGGAGGGCGAGTAGCCGTTTGCGGGGCCAAGCTGACCGCTCGCGTTGAGCGGCGGCAACACCCGTTGGAGCGATAGTTCCGCAATTTGTTTCACGAATTACCGTCGAAATGTTTCACGCGCTGGTAGATGCAAGCACTGCTTAAGGGCACATCCAAAGCACCCAAAAGTGCCGCCACGCAGGTCAAGGCCGAAAAATCAACCTCACCAGATGCGTTTTAAGACACGGAAAAGGGGTGTCACGAACATCCAAACCATCCCAGGTTCAATCGCCCCGTAAATCGAATCCTGTTGAACCGTCTACCTGCGACTTTGTGATATTTGCTGCCGCCGTGTCGTGAGCGAGAATCGTGTCCGCACGGGGCGATATATTAGGTAAAGCACCCGAGGGAACGATAGGCAACCGGACACACATTCTGTCCGAGTCGTTAAAAGCGGGCACGGAATTTAAACGGCTGAAAAAGGGGCATCGACCTGCGCCGATGCCCCTAAAGTAGACACACATTTTGTCCTATAAGCCTCATTTATTTGCGAAGAACATCGGCTAGCCGCAGGATTGAAATCATCGACCGATAAGTGAGTTCCACTTTTTCGCCCGCAAGCAGTCGTTTCGAGCCAATCTCATCTAGCCCCACAAGCCGAGAAAACAGCGAGCCGCTCATCGTGCCCTCGTCAATTGATTCCCTTATGATCTTCAAAACGTCCGTATCATGAAGCGATGCCGAGCTGTAGGGGGCAACACGAGCGGAACTCTCAATTAACGACGAGACAAAAGGGTGGAGATGCTTTGGACATAGTCCATCAAACACCACATCCCCATTGTCGTTCGAGCCGACCAGGCGCCAAGTATAATGATCGACCCAGTCATCTCCGTCATATATGGCGTCCATGAGCAACTTCCCGTTTAGAGAGAGAAGCCTATTTGGACATCGGGGCGCAAGACCGCAATCCATATCGGGCCTGCAGCAGCTCCAACCCAACGCACCACATAGGTTCCCTTTCGTACATGTGTATCAATCTGCCCCAAAATGCCGGTGAATGCAATTCCAGACCCGTTTGTCGGGTAGCAATCGACGTATTTTTGTTTTCCGCTCACAACCTTGTATAGATATATCGTTCCAGCAAAAGAGAAGGGATCGTTCGCAATTTTGTCCGGAAGAACTTGCCACCTCAAAATCCCGCTACCAATATGGTCAAGCTTGACCGTTCCGCCGTCCCCCTCAAAAGTGGCAAGGGGATTTACTCCAGACTGAGAGTCGGCATCGCCCTCCTTAGCGCTTATGAGCAGGCTGCCCGTATAAGACTGCTGAAGTTCACCTTCAGGACAGGCAGCCTCGGCCCAAGAAGGACCACTCAGGCAGAACAGTCCGAGCAACATCATTGCCAATAGAAGAAAACCCTTAGATCTATTCATCTCTATCCCCAACGTCTCTCGACATTTTTATATTGTGACTATTCTAGATCTATATGGCCAATTTGGCCCTCACCATGGCAACTGTTGCAGCCAGGTTTCTTTTCATTAAATTGTCACCTTGGTAAAACGTCGACCCCTAAGCATCAAACCCGAAGTCCACCGAGTGGGCTAAAGTAAAAGAGGGTCGAACCAGAAGCAGTTCCCGGACAATTGGCGTTCGGCCAGACACTTCGGTTCGACCCTTTTTCATGCACAAAGCACATGTCAAGCCAGACTAATTCTGTGGGTATAGGGTGGCATTTCACTGAAGTCGGAAACTCCCGCAACCATTGATTAATTTCGATATGTCCGAAATTAATATTACGCGCATGGGTAACAAGCGTATATGGGAGCTCTCAAGTAACCGAAGTAACCGAGCCGGGGCAAAAATTGGCAAGAAGGACCCCGGTGAGAAGTTTGGAGGCGAAGATGAGTACAATGGAAAACCTGTTTATTACTCGCAGGTCAATCCTGACGGCAGCCGCATTGGGCGGACTGTCGCTAATCACCCCAAATGGTGCATTTGCTGATGGTTACGATTCTGAAACCGTAGAATTCCTAGCTTTCCCGGATCTGAGTGAATCTGATGTCGAGGCGATTGTGCGTCAACGTGCAGAGCAAGAAGCGGCCCTTATCATAGAAGAGGCGCTGTCATCTGATGATGTTGAGCCCTATGCGACACGCGGGCGCCCAAGCTACAGCACCGTATACGGGAGCGTGCAAACGAAAGCCAGCGGATGGCACGACGTTGCTGGGCAGCCCCCGGGAGGCGTTCACATCGACGGGGGCGGTTCCATAAACGTCCAGCCGTCTGGCGGCGGTTCGGTGAGTGTATCGGTGCCGCTCCCGAATGGTCTCGGAAGCATAGGCGTATCGATACCGCTGGCAAAGCGCAATCTGTCGGCGACTGGGTATTCCATTCACATCGACGGTGCCGGCTTTTGGAAAGCGACGGCGAACGTCGAGCACAAGGTTCAGCCGTTTGTTGTTTACGAGACCGTCAACGGCGTCAAGAAGGTGTACAAAAAAGCAGCGACGAATAACTTCTTCCGTCTTTCCTTAGGCAAGCGAAAAGTAGGATGACATGACGGGCAAGAGCTATGCAAAGATAGCGATTGCTGGCTTTGCACTTTGTCTTGCAATGGTGCTATGTGCATCATTTGCGAGGTATAGGTCCGAGCAATCGTTTATCGATGGCGCTGAAAACGGGTTTGGCATAGACGGGATGTATGTCAGCGATGGCGCGACCAGGCCGTCTATGGCGATTCTTGCGGGCGAAGATATGGAATGGCAAATCTGTAATGCCGATGGCTCTTGCATGAATGGTCGTTTGGCCGCAACGAGCGATCCGAATTCGTTCGATCTTCTCGACAATGATGGAGCGGATTGCGGTTCTGTTCACCTTTCATATGCATCGCGAGACGGGATGGACGGCATTCTCTACGTCTCCCACGAAAATGGCGATTTCAAGATGCGCAGGACTAACCGAGTGCCGGCTTTTATCGAGGAGTGAGAATTCCCGGCGGTCTGCCGATCAGGCCGCCAGGGTATCGAACCCCGCATTCATCCGTATACACACGGATGAATGCGGGAAATGCCCGGATGAAGTTGATAATCAAGGAAACAAAGCCGTTCTGCCTGGGACGGCTTTGGCCTGGACTTTAACCACAACATCGCAATCGACACTTATCAGCTCGCGCAACGCGCATGGCCAGATCTCGGACGCTGGTGCATGGAGGACCTTCGAGATTTGCTGGACATCCAAAACGACGACGCACACCGCGTGCTCGCCGACTGCGAAGACGAGATGGCTGTCTACAATGCGATCAGAAACGGCGTGAAGTCCGGAGATCTTTCTGTGGAACCGCCGCGCCGTCGCGCGAGCCGACCGGGCAACCCGGGCAATCTGGTCCCGGCTCTTCCGGTCGTATTCCTATGATATCGCCCCTAGATCACCAATGTGTCAGATAAAGAATGAGGCAATGGCTATGATCACGCCTACGGCAGATGCAACGACTACGCCTTTTTTCCTCTCCTTTAGTCCGACGAACAGGGTTGCCGTAAAGTAAAGGGCGGAAATGCAGGCTATGGCAAGCGAAACGAGTTCCTTGGGCGGTTTCAGCAAAAGGTCGCTAGCAAAGAGTAATGCAAGCAGGGCAAAGCCGATTGTGTTCAAGTATCTCGAATGATTTTGCGACAACATGGCAACTTCCTTTCAGAACATGCAAATGAAAAGTCGGTACGATGTCATTGCGGTTGCAAAAAAGCCGCCGCTAGGACCGGTTGTCACGAGACCGGCGATAACTTCAGCGGTGCCAACAAGCTAGAGATCGCGCAGGCAAACCTCCTCCTTCGCGTTCGGCTTGACCTTGTGAGGGACGGGGCGGTTATTTGCAGATCCGTGAGAATCGCACCACGCCTTGGAATATGAATCCGCGCAGCGCCCGCGATCAAAAAAGGGATATATCGTAATTTTCGTCGTAATTGACTCCGACGTAGATATCGCTGCTCTCGGCGGGAGATCCCTCGTCGGCATGGGCTGCCGCAACGGGTACAAATGGTGTCATGACAAGGGAGGGGCAAAGAGTTGCTGAGACGATGGAGGGTAGGCATTTCTTCATGGCTGGCTCCTTAATCTGGCCTTTGATAGTTATTCGATGTCGCCTCCTTCCGTTTTATATCCGTTGTATTCGGCGTATTTCTTTAATAAGGCAAGAGGTTCTTCCTCTCCTTCGGATGGGCCGATGATGTTTCCTTGATCATCCAGTATGAATATGGACGGAATATGCTCAAGTTCATATTGGTCATACACAGCCTTATCTTAATCTATGTATATGGGAGAGTCTCCTTCTATATGGGAGAGTCTCCTTCATGGACCGAGGCTTCTTCAATTGTGCTGTCCTCGGAAACAGTGAAAAGGTTCTTCCTTAAGGCTGCGAAATTATCAAGTTGTTGCATATCTTCTATGAGAGATTCGCAGTGCTGACACCACGATGCCCAGAACATCAAGATGTTTTCCTCATTAGGTTTTAGCTTGTTAAAATAATTGACGTTTCGGCCGAGGCTGAAATCTTGGCCCATTTTAATGGACAAAGATGAGGGATAAGCATCGTGTTGCGGTTTGATATTGACGGCGATTAAGGCGGCGAAACACGTCAGAGTCGCCAAAGTCAGTAAGGCGATAACGCATTTTCTCGGTTTCCAGCTCATGACAGATTCCTCTCTCATGGTGAAACGCATACGTTTTGAGACCGGCAAGCTGATGCCGGCTCGAGGACAGCGGCCCGGTGCACCGGGCCGATCGATAGCGGTCTCAGGTTCACAGCGCAGTTTCTCAGGGCTCGCATATATAGGAAGACTTGATTGGCAATCGATTTTAATGAAGTCGGCAGCGCATGTCAGAGTTTTCAACAAATTTAACATGCCACCCTTTATATCCGCACGCGCGTAATTCAACTCATAAGGACCGGCTATCCCTTACCT
>UQRW01000040.1 GCA_900543515.1 uncultured Collinsella sp. | reverse complement strand
ACCTGTCCAAGCTCGAGTCGGTCGGCTTCCACATGCCCGACTGGGAGGAAGAGCTTGGGGAGTACCTGGACGCCTCGGTTTTGGGAGGTTTTTTCTAAAGATATGGTTTCTACTGCATCAAAAACCGAGGCTCCTCTGGTCAGTATCATCGTACCCATGTACAACGTGGGGAAGTTTGCGCTTCCCTGCACAAGGTCGCTGCTCTGTCAGACGTATCCGAACATCGAGATTCTAATTGTAGATGACGGCTGTACTGATGGCACCATCGATCTGATTGAAGGCGTTGTCGGGGACGACCCGCGCGTCGAGATCCTTCATAAGGAGAACGGGGGGCTCTCGTCCGCCCGAAATTATGGCACTCGACGTTGTCACGGCGACTACTTGATGTATGTCGACGGAGACGACCTCATAGATCCGCGGGCCGTCGAGTTCATGGTCCAGGCGGCTTTGAGATACCGTGTGTCTTTTGTCGCGGGATCCTTTGCCAAGACGCCTCCTCTTGAGAGCTACGAAATGCGTGGTGAGCCTTCATTCACGTTGGAGAGCGGTCGGGAACATCTGAGGCGCTTCCTTCTGCTTGATGGTGAGAGCGGGTCTGCCTGGGGCAAGTTGTTTGCCCGTTCTTTGGTGCCTTTCCTCATATACCCCGAGGGTCAGCTTTTCGAGGATATGGGCGTGACTTCCGTGGTTTGCTCACGTGTAGAGACTATCGCCGTCACCGATGCCCCTTTCTATGCGTACGTGACGAGGCCCGGCTCCATCACGACGTTAAAGAGACAAGGCCCTAAGCATGTGCGGGATATGGTTGCTGCCATCGAGGCCGTGCGGCAGGTTGCCGAGGGAGATTTTGAAGGCGAGTTCGAGTGCTTCCGGGCGTACTGCATCTTGCGCGTCGCCATGAGGGTCGATCTTGATGCCTTTGCCGACAGGACGGAGGGCCAGGCGTATTTGAGGTATGCCCGCGACCTTGCGAGACACGCCTCGAGGAGCCCTCTGGCATCGCGCACCTGGAGATTGAGGTGCGCGCTTTTCGCGCTCTCCCCGAAGGCGCATAACGTCTTCTACGCCCTTTACGCTGCGGTTTCGGGCAAAGCAATCGGGTAAACACCATGACCAAAGGTTTTTAAAGTGAGATTTTCGATAATCATTCCCGTTTACAACGTAGAGGAATATCTCGGACAATGCTTGGACAGCATTGCACATCAGGATTATTCCGACTACGAGGTCGTCATCGTCGACGACGGATCGACTGACGGCAGCGCGGCTATCTACGAGCGCTTCGCCGCGGAGGCGGATGTTCCCGTCCGCATAGTCAAACAGGAGAACAGAGGGTTGCTGCTTGCCCGCCGCGCCGGGATCAAAGCCGCCAACGGTGATTATTATTGGCACGTCGACGGCGACGACGGTCTGGCGCCCCATGCTATGTGTTCGGTTTCCGGGATCATTGACGAGCTGAATCCCGATGTCGTGTTGATCTGCCTTAGCGAATCTCCAACGTTCGGCTCTGTGCTCCCTGGGGGGCTGCCCGGCGAACAGCGTTTCTATACCGGAGAAAACCTTAACGATGTACGCTCTGCGTTCCTCGATGGATATATTCCTAATATGGTCACTAAAATCGCTCGAAGGTCTTGCGTCGATGTTGATTCAGATTACTCGCCTTACGGGAGGATGCAGCTTGGGGAAGATCAGCTGCAAAGCCTTTACATTCTTGACAATATGAAGAGCGCCGCATGCGTCCGCGAGCCCTTGTATTATTATCGTCCCAACGCAAACAGCATTACTGCCAATTATCGTGAAGGCCAGATTGCCCAGTACGCCATGGTCAAGGAAGCCGTCCATCGACAGGCCGTCGCGTGGGATTCGAAATGGCCGGGGCATGGATTTGCTGAAACCGCTCTTGCCGGTTATCTGTCTAACGGTTTCTACGACATGCGTAAGAATGCCGATGGCAAGTGGTTCCAAAAGCAGTTCCAGGAGTTCAGGGACACATCGCTGTACGCGGAGGCCATCGGTCAATGCGGAGACTTGAGGCTTGAGCAGCGGATCTTCTTCACTTTGTTAGAAAAGAAACTGGATTATCTTGCGTATGTGTGCCTGGTTGTCTGCCGCGCCGCTACTCCGCTGGCGAGGAGCTTGGCTCGATGAAGACCTTAAGTATCAGTTCGGGAGGCATGCCGCAGAGGGCCCTATCGATGGCGGGTAGGGGGAATGCGCTCGGCATGGTGTTCTTCCTTGGCGTATGCGCTATTGTTTCGCCCCTCCTCGCCGTTTTCCTCTCCCTTCTCGTCTTTACCGGGGCCCCTACAAAGAAGATGGCAGTTGCCTGCGCCCTTGGGGTTGGGTTTTCTGCTGCGCTTGTCGCCCATGGTATCGTTTACAACCACCCGGTCGATATGACCCGATGGATGGTTGAATGCCGCTACTACGATGGCAGGAACATACTCTCGATCGGAACCAGCCTGAACGAGGACCACAACGGCCTGCTCGTCTGGAACTTTCTGTGTTGGGTAACCGGGAATATCGGCGACCTCCGACTCCTCCAGTCACTCGCCGCATTTTTCGGTTACGGTCTCATCGCCTGGCTGATGATGGACAGATGTGCCGAGGAGTCGACAGATGCATGGGCTTTCCTTCCGCTCATGGTGTTCATCTTTTTTGCCGTCCCGGCGCAGCCCCTGATCGGTAACGTTCGCTCGGCTCTCGGCTGCGTGATTTGTGCGGTCGCGATATGTAAGAGGCGGTCTTACGTGTTCAGGGGTTCTTTGCCGTCGCTCGTCCTGATCATCGTCGCATGCCTCATCCACAATTCTATGCTGCTCGTCTTGGTTTTGTTCCTAGTTCAGCCGATTCTCGAGCACAACCCTGTCAGGAATTCGATTATATGCGTTGTCGCGGTCGTCACCATGATTTCCGTGGCTTCCATACTTCTCGCTTCCCATTTGTTCGATGGGGTGCCCGTCATTACGAGCGTTCTGAAGAAGGCGAGTTTCTATACCATCGGCACGGAGTGGGATCAAGAGCAGGCGGACAACCTTCTCAGCAATCTGAGCCATGTGTTTTCGCTGCTGCTGCTCGGGGTCCTGCTGCTTAGAATCTACGCCACGAGGCAGCGTGATGGGCGAACGGCGCTCGTTCTTGTCTTGACGATGTGCGTCATCGCGATGGAACTCACCCTCGTTAACGTCGGCAACCGCTTAAAGTTTATTCCGATCTTGATTGGCTCGACATATCTGCTTAACAACAAGGGAAGGGGTCTTGCGGTTGATTCGCGATGGCCGATTCTTGCCGATGCCGTTTTGATGTTGCTCGCCATGGCCGTCTGGTTGATCTCCATGGCAGACTTCATCCCTTCATTTAACTATGTCGAGGTCATGAAGAGCGCCGTTTTCTATCCGCTTCTCCTTTTCTAGAGGTTGAATCTATGAATCAAACTGTCTCGGCGCCTCTAATCACGTTTGTTGTCCCCGCCTATAACGCCGTTTCTACCCTAGAGGCAGCCGTTCGCTCGCTTTCTGAGCAGACGTCCGACGATTGGGAGGCCATCATCGTCGATGACGGATCCGTTGACGGCACGGGTGAGATGGCCGATGCGCTCGCGCGGGGCGATGGGCGCATCAAGGCTCTTCACCAGGAGAACGCCGGGGTCTCCGCTGCGCGCAATGCTGCTATCGCGGCCGCCAGTGGGGAATATCTCGCTTTCTTGGACGTCGATGACACCGTCGTCTCCAACTTCGTGGAGAAGGCGGGGACCTTGCTGGGACGCGGGCCTGTCCGCCCCGATGTCGTCGCGCTTGCGTACCGTGCTCTTCCCCGAGGCAAGGTCTTCGGGTACGGGCGGTTCCATGGGAACGCATCGGAGTTCCTCGAGCTATCGCTTAGTAACAGATACGCCACTTTCCCCTGCTGGCTCTTCCTCGTTTCTGCTCGGCTCGTCGCGGCGAGTGGAATCCGGTTCACGGTCGGGAGGCGGACCGGCGAGGACCAGGAGTTCATCCTGAAGCTGCTCTGCTGCGCTTCTATTTGTGAATCGGTCGAAGACAGCGACGTCTACTATCTCTACCGCATGCCTTCCGGGGGCTCGGCCATGAGCCTTAACCTGGAGGGGCAGTTCGATTACCCCCGGGCTATGCGAGACGTTCTCAGTTTCGCCGCCAAGCCTGACGCATGGATGTCTCCCGATGGCTTGGAGGCAGTCGACCGACTGCTTACCGACAGGTTTGTAGGGGCCTGCGCCTACGCTGCGGAGACGGCGTTCTCCAACGGTGCTTCCGATGCCGATGTCCTTTCCTGGTTGACTGATAGCCTGGAAGGATTTGATTGCCACGGGGCTCTTGAGAATGGCTGCTGCAGGAGCGAGAACCGGCGGTTTCTTCGCCTCTGGCTCGGCTGCAGCGGCATGATTCCGCTGTATATTCGCTTCGGTTTGTACGTCCGGTCTATTGGCAGAGCCATTAAGTACCGGATTTCGCGCCGAGGCACTCGTTAGTTACCTTTGATTGGAGTTTCATTGAACGACCAGCAGATATATACTCTCAGTATTTTTGACCCCACCAACTACGGGAACAGGCTGCAGGCCTGCGCCCTCGAGGCCGCCGTCGCCTCCCTTACCGGCAAAGAGGTTCTTTCGGTCGATTGTCGCCGTCCGGTGCGTAAGCGCGGGGTCGTTAAGATCATGGCGGACCTCAACAGAGCCCGAATCGAGTCGAAGAAGGCACCCGCCGAGAGGAGGCGGCGTTTCCGAGCTTTTCAGGATGCGTACTGTGCGCCTGTCATTGAGATCGCCGAGAGGGACGTTCGTAGCATTGCTGGCCCCGTCGTGATCGGTTCCGACCAATGCTGGAACCCCGGGTGGGGATTGGGTGCGAGTGAGTTTGGCGCCCAGTGCGCCGTGGGCGTCGACAAGAAAATGGCCTATGCCGCTAGTTTCGGCATCGGCATGTCGGATATGCCTGAGGAGTGGGGTCGGCGCTACTCCGAATGGCTCGGCGGTATCAAGGACATCGGTGTCCGGGAGTTCGCGGGCGCTCAGATTGTCCGTGAGCTTACTGGGCGGGACGTCAAGGTTGTTCTCGACCCTACGATGCTCCAAACCGCCAAGTGGTGGTCCGAGATAGAGGAGCGCCCGATTATTCCGGGCATCGACCTGGATGGGCCTTTTTGCCTTAAGTACGTCTTGGGAGACGATACAGCTTCGGCAAAGATCGCAGAGCGATGTGGCCGCGACGATCTGGGGTTGGTGGATTTGACGGATATCCATTTGCCGGTCGGCCCCGCGGAGTTCGTGTGGCTTATTCACCACTCTGCTCTCGTTTGCACTGACAGCTTCCACGCTACAGTTTTCAGCCTCCTTTTCCACCGGCCTTTTGTGATCTACGAGCGGCAGGGAAATGCTGGGAACATGTCCAGCAGGTTCGATACCCTCCATGCGCTGTTTGGGATTAACTCCAACCGTGCCGGCAAGGATGGTTTCCGCGAGCGCTGCGTCGATGAGTTCGATTGGACCGGCTTCGAGCGAGAGCTTGAGGAGAAGAGGAATGACTCCATCGCATGGCTTCGCGCTGCCCTCGCCGGCTTATAGGGTGGTCATGTCCAGTGAAATCTGAAACTCTATCTTCGGGAGATACTGTCTATGGTTAGTCAACGCAGGGCCGGGGCGATGCTCGGGTACGCGAACATCATCGTCAAGAATCTTGTCAACCTCGTCTATACCCCGATGCTCCTCGCTTTCGTGGGTCAGGCGGACTACGGCGTTTACCAGACTGCGAATTCCTTCGTCTTCTCCCTAACGCTTCTGACGTTCGGCTTCTCCGAGGCGTATATCCGTTTCTATACGCAGAAGAAGGCTAAGGGGACGGAGGAGGACGTCCGATCACTCAATGGCATGTACCTTGCGCTATATGCGATGATCAGCTTCATTGCACTGGTGTTGGGGCTGTTCTTTGCTGTGAACGTTGGGCTATTCTTTTCAGGCAGCTTCACGCTCGACCAAGTCGGGCTTGCGGGCGAGCTCATGGCTATCATGGCGGTGAACGTGGCGGCGGTGCTGTTCTCGACCGTGTTTGACGCCTTCATCATGGCCCACGAACAGTTCAAGTTTCAGCAGAGCCGCCAGATGTTCACCACGTTAGCGACGCCGGGAATCGCTTTTGTCTTGCTCAACTTTGGCATGGGCGCGGTCGGTGTAGCGCTGGCTCAGCTCGCAGTCACCCTGACTCTGCTCGCCCTTAACATACATTACGCTGTGTCGAAGCTCGGTATGCGATTCAGTCTGAGGAGATTTGACAGAGCCCTGTTCCACGCGGTCGCAGCTTTCTCGGCCTGGATATTCGCCAACCAGGTTTGCGATTTAGTTAATCAGAGTGTGCCCAATATGATGCTCGGCGCGCTCACGAACGCAGTCACTGTATCGGTTTTCGCTGTGGCGCTGCAAATCCGCCAAATCTTTTACTCGCTCTCGACAACAATGTCGAGCGTATTTGTGCCCAAGATCAATAGGATCGTCGCTGAATCGGATGACAACGGAGTGCTAACCCGGCTCATGACGCGCGTAGGACGTTACCAGATGTTCCTCTTCTGCTGGGTGTACTGTGGGTTCGTCCTGCTCGGACGATTCTTCATTACCAAGTGGGCGGGTGAGGGCTTCCTTGATACCTACTACCTCATCTGTGCGATGACGCTGCCCGTGGGCGTGCCGCTTTGTCAGAACACGGGAATCGAGATCCAGCGCGCTAAAAACAGACATAGGGCGCGTTCGGTGGTTTACCTCTGTATGGCTTGTCTCAATGTTCTTTTTACATGGTTTGCTTCGCCCGTTCTCGGATACTGGGCACCCGCCATCGCCTACATCGCGAGCATCGCCTTGGGCAACGGTCTCTTTATGAACTGGTACTACCAAGCGCGAATCGGGCTCGATATGGGCTACTTCTGGAAGCGAAACCTGCCCGTTGTTATCGCATCGGCGGCAGTGCTCGCCGTGTGCATGGGGCTCACCATGTTCCTTCCTGTGACCGGGTGGCTTCTTTTCTTTGTCTGGGGTGCTATCTACACTGTTCTTTTTGCCGTTGTGATGTGGTTCTTCGTCCTTGATGCCGAGGAAAAGGCATCGATTGTGGTGAAGCTGCCCTTCCTGCGTTAGGAGTCTCTGCTATGGCCGATAATTTGCCTAATATCGCGTCGCTCGGCGATGCCTGCTGCGGCTGCGGGGCATGCGCAGCAAAGTGTCCGAAATCGTGCATAAAGATGGTCGCCGGAGAATGCGGATTCCTCCGACCTGTCGTCGATGCCGAGGCATGCATTGGCTGCGGCGGATGCGACTCGGTGTGCCCCGCAATGGGGGAGCGCCCCAAAGACAGTTCCGAGTCCGTTCTTTGGGCGAAATCGAAGGACATGGACGAGAGGCTCGCCTCTTCCTCGGGCGGGATTTTCGGCCTGCTCGCCTGCGATGTCCTCGCAGCTGGCGGCATCGTCTGCGGCGCCGCGTGGGATGAGGGCTGCAAACGCGTTTTGCACGTGCTCGTCGACGACGAGGCGGGTCTCGACGCCGTTATGCGCTCCAAGTACGTGCAGAGCTCGGTCGGTCGCGTTGTCTACGAGGGAGTGCGGAAGGCGCTCCGCGACGGCAGGCGCGTGCTTTTCTCGGGCACCGCCTGCCAGGTCGCGGGCATGAGGGCGTATCTCGGTAAGCTTGCCGACTCCGACGGATTCCTTGCTGTGGATGTGATCTGCCACGGCGCTCCCTCGCCGCTCCTCTGGGAGAAGTGGGCCGAGCACAAGGAGCGCGCTGCGGGAACGGCGCTTCGCGCCGTGAATATGCGGAGTAAGACAACCGGATGGTTGTCTTACTCCGCATCATACGCGTACGCGCATGATGCGGAGAAAGAGGCTTCGCCGGCGACCCCATCCGACAGCTGCGTCTTTGGTGACGACTGGTATATGAAGTCGTTCCTTTCGAACGCAAGCTTGAGGCCGTCGTGCTTCCAGTGTCCCGTCAAGCGCTCCTGCGGGTCCGACATAACGCTGGGGGATTTCTGGGGCATCCAGTCTGCGCACCCCGAGGTTGATTACGAGGGCGGCGTGTCGGCCGTACTTTGCAACACGGCTAAGGGCTCTGCCGCTATAGAGAGGCTGAAGCCCGAGATCGAGTGGGGCGCGTCTTCGCTCGAGAAGGTGCTGCCTGGCAACCCTAGCCTGGTCAGGTCTGTTGCGCCTTATTGTAGGCGTAGCGATTTCATGGCCGATCTCAAGGACGGGGTTTGCCTTGACAAGATGATGGCGGCTTTTGACTTCGAACCCTCCCTCGCCCAGCGCGTGCGGGGCAAGTTAGGGGGAGTCAAGCGAAGGTTGAAGAAACTGCTGGGGAAGGCTTAACGAGCGGGGACACATTTATGTCTGCTGGAGAAGGGATTGGTATGGTTAAGGATAAAACACCGTTTACTGGAGGCAAGCATGCGTTTCTCATCATGGCTCACAAGGATGACGAGACCCTCCGCACGCTTCTGAGGACCCTTGACGACCCCCGGAACGACATCTTCATACACATGGACTCCAAGAACATTGCATGGGATGAAAACAGTGTGCTGACCTCCATTAGCAAGGCGAGAATCTTTCCCGTTCCCCGCATCAGTGTCACATGGGGGGGGCTACTCGCAAATCGCCTGCGAGCTCAGCTTGCTCAACGCTGCCGTTGCCATGGGGCACTACTCTTACTATCATCTTTTGAGTGGACAAGACCTTCCCATCAAGAGCCAGGATCGAATTCATTCTTTCTTTGATTCCTGCGGTGGCAAGGAGTTTGTTCGGTTCGAAAACCACAACAGGGACTATAGGAGTAGAATCGGCGGCCATGTAATCTGGAATGCCTCAGGGAAAAACAAGAGCCAAGTTCTCTTGCGAAAGGTGAACGGTCTTTTGGCGAGGCTTCTGCAGTGCTACAGGAAGCCCGCTAAAGGCCTTAAGCTGATGAAAGGCGATAACTGGTTCTCTATAACTGACAAACTCGCTCGATACATCGTCGAGAATGCTTCTTTGATACGGTCGGTTTTCTGGGATTCTATGTGCGGTGATGAATTGTTTCTGCAGACCTTCGCATGGAATGCAGGCAAGCGGTTCGATTTTTATCGAATGCCAGGTGAGGAAAATGCGGACGGCATCATGCGCATGATAGATTGGGGTGAGGACGAGTCCCCGCGCGTGTTCTCCATGGATGATCTAGATTCGATCAGGGACTCAAAGATGATGTTCGCCAGAAAGTTCGACTTCGGGTTCGATTCTGATATTGTTCGAGCGGTTGAACAGTTAGTCTGCTAATTCTTTGCTTATTCTCGCCAGTCCGACAAAGGCTATCTCCCAGCTGCTGTCAGCCTCCAGCCTTGCGCCGCCGAGCCGTTCGGCTCGTATAGCTGCACGTTCGTCCCGTTCGCGGTCGACCCCCACTTTGCGTCGAGGACTAGCCTGGGGTCGCCCGCGGAGGCGATCGTGTAGCCACCGTCGTCGCGCCGCGTGATTAGCCACCTCTGCGCTGCGCTGCCGTTCCTGGCGTACTGCTGGACGTTGGTTCCGCTCGAGAAGTCGGCGCAGTCCACGTCGAGCGCGAGCCCCGATGCCGCGCAAACGATTTCGTAGGCGCCGGCGCTCTCGTCGTAGGAGATCCTGAACCGCTGGGCTCCCGAGCCATTGGCCTTCCATAGCTGGGCGTTAGCGCCGTTTGACCTCGAGGCGCCCGAGATATCGAGCACCGCCGTGCCCGACTCGCCATTGCCGATCGTGTACTCGCCGTCGGGGACGGTCTGCTTTGGTTTCACATGAGTTGCTTGATATTTGGCCGTGAAGCTGTACTCTGTCGTCCATGCGTTGTTCGGCAGGGTGGCGACATTAGAGGTTGCGGTGAGGTCGACCTTGACCTTGTTCGCCTTCCACCCCTGCAGGTTCATCGCATAAGCAACAATCCCGTTCTGAATCCCCGAGATGCTCGGCGGGAAGGATTGGTTATCGGCATCGACGGAAAAGCTCTCTTCCTTGGCATCCAAGTGCTGTTGAATGCGGTCGGCATACTTCTCTGCCCATTCATCTGCCTTGCCATTTCGCACAAAGTAATTGTTGGACAGGTCGGTCGAGCGGTAGGCGTAGTCGTCCTTTTGGTAGTTAGCCGTGTGGTCGGAGTGGGCGATTGCCATGAGCTCGTCGGTCAGGCCAAAGTACAGATGGCGCTGGTCCAGGTCTCCATACCAGTTGTCGCTGGTGTCGTCCCAGGTCAGGTCCATCTGGCACCATTTGCCATCGATCTTTACGGCGTTCCAGGTGTGGCCGTTGCCGGTGATGCGGCCGTTGGCGATGCCTGCTGCGTCAAGGAGCTTGGAGTAGATGCGCTGGTAGCTCTCGCAGGTGCCCTGGTGGCGCGTGAGGCCGCTTTCGGCCGAGCACCAGTTGAGGCCGTGGTCGTACTCCAGCTGGTCGAGCGTCCAGTCGTGGAGCCACAGCGCCATGTCGTAATCCGAGCCGTTTGTCTCTTGCCTGCACAGGTCCACGGCGTCGTTGACGATCTGCGTGACGCTCGGGCGGGCGGCGTCGTTTACGGTCACCTTCGCCATGGTGCGCAGGTAGTAGATCCCCTTGTCGTTTTGGGGGTCGTTTCTGTCGTTGTCCATAAAGTAGAAGTGGATGCGGTACGTGCCCGATGCCGTGAGGTCAAAGGTAAAGTCGTGGCCCGCAGCGCCCAGGCTGTAGTAGCTGGCCCATGCCGGGCGCGACGGGTCGCAGACGCTCTCCTGGCTGCCGCCGTCCCAATAGGTGGGCACGTCCATGCGCGCCTTGGCCTGGGACGAGCCGTTGGCTTGGGTTACGTGGAAGGTCGTCGCGGTGCCCGCGGGGGCGTCGTTCCACGAGACGGTGAAGGTGACGCCGTTTTGGGTTGCCGTGGCGGAGTGGGCATAGCCGGTTTGTGACGCGGCGGAGATCGCCTCGGGCGTGGGGTTAGCTTGGGCTCGGAGGGATGGGGCGGGGGTTGTGGTGGCCGTGTCGGTTGCGGCGGTGGTGCCGTCGTCGCTTTCCGTGTTGACTGCGCTGGCGCCGGTGGATGTTGCGGTGCTGTCCCCTGCGGTATCTGCTGCCGCATTTGTGATGGCGCCGTCTTCGGCCTTGCCCGTGTCGCCGTTCGTGGCATCGGCTTGCGACTGCTGCTCTGTGGTTGCCTGAGGCTGCATGGCTCCTGCGATGGCTGCCATAGGCATCGTCGCGCCGACCATGGACGCGCACGCGATCGCGCAGAGCAGATAGTAAAGGGGTCGTTTCATAGCGGAGCCTCTCGGTGAGCAGCCAATAGGGTCCGAAGGCAGCTCCAGGCCAGCACTCCGCACATATTTTGTTGGGGATTATTTTACGGGAACCCCAGTCAACATCAGGGAACTTTCTGGATTTTGTTGGGGAGGGGAGGGTTCTCGGCGGCGCTGTGCGTAGATGTCTTCGTCCTCGGCGATGTGTCCGTCGTTGAGGAGTGAGAAGCGGCCATACTGAACAATGCCAATCCGCCCGTCTGCGCATCTAAACTCCTGGATTATGCGCATCGAGATTTTCACGGTGTTGTCGGCGATATTGTTTTCGCGGACCGTGTGCATGCAGTAGATGAGCAGGCGCTTGTATCCGTAGAAGCGCACCAGCATTTTCGATGCGATCGCCGTAAAGACAATTGGGCGTGTATCAAGGCGCTGTTAACTGCATGAGCCGATTTCTTATAACCTGTTTAAGCAAAGCAAGATTGGGGAATAAGGATTCCTGCCCATCGCGAATTGGCGATGGGGCACGCTACTGCTGTCAATATAGCAAACGACGAAATCGCAATTCCGACGTTCGCAACATTGACACCAGCGTTGCCTGCGGCTAGCTGGATAAGGGCTTCGATGGTCATAAGTACCAATTCCTCGCTTTCGTCTAGTATGGCATAGGCAATCATTGTTTTGGGTGGCCGCGAAAGCGTTGGACGCACTTGCTGCGCCTTTGATTAGCCTGTCCGGGGAGGGTTAGCCGCCGCTTGTTGATCCGGACAGGTTGATTTATTTGGGGGTATTTTGGCCGAGTTCGATATCGCTCGTATTCCTCGATTTAGTTCCAAAAGTTCATATGCCCATTTCGATCATAGGGCCTCTTTTGCCCAAGTTCAGGCCAAGATTTTAGATTTAGAGTACGTTTCCCATCACGCGTTCTACCCTCTAATTTCCAACGAGATCATTACTGTTCGGTATCGTGGCGGTAAGCGAGGCTGCAAAGTTCGCAATATCGCTTATGCCTCGCATTTCGATCACCGCCTCTTCCAGTACTACTCTTATCTGTGGTCGGACTTATATAACAAGAAGGCCATTGCCGAAGAGTTTAATGAGGTTGCCGTAGCGTACCGCTCTTCGCTTTCATCAGACAGCGCCGTAACTGCTGGCAGCAATATTTCATCAGCTAAAAAGGCCTTCGATTATATACGCGAGCAAGATTCGGCTTTTGTGCTTACGGGTGATTTCGAGAGCTTCTTCGACAACTTAAATCACGTTCATCTAGTGACGTCGTTGCGTTCGTTGTTTCCCAGTGGACGCTTACCGGACGATCACTATCAAGTCATTAAAAATATCCTCCGATATTCGTGTTGGCCTATTGCTGATTTGGCCGCTCGACATCATTTGCCATGGCCAATAATCGATCATACTCGGGAGAAAATGATCAACGAAGCGGCTGTCGAACTTCGGTTCAAGTCTATTCGTGAACTTAATAAGCTAGATGTTATCTTGCCAAAGTCTGAATTTCTTGCAAACAAAAGTAAAGTCATCACCAGGCCGTGGCGGCGAACGGGTATTGATCTCGGCATTCCTCAGGGTCTTGCTGCAAGTGGAGTGCTCGCTAACATCTATATGGCCGATATCGATATGAAAGTCAGGCTTGCCGTTGAACGGGTTGGTGGCTTGTATCTTCGTTATTGCGATGACTTTATTATTGCCGTTCCAAAATCTGGCTTTGATGCACTTGTAGAGGCAATCAATCTAATGGCCGATGTCGATTCCGTTAAACTGCAACCTGAGAAAACCAAGGTGTTCCGGGTTGATGGCGACGGAGTTGCTCAGCTTGATTTTGAAAGCGTTCGTGCGGGTGAGGTTCTTTCGTATTCTGGTGCACACCCGGCGCAGAAAGCCAGTTTCCTGGGGTTTGACTTTGACGGGCGCGTTGTAAGACTTCGACAGTCTACGGTTGGAAGGTACCACAAGCGTCTCCGTGAGGCGGCCAGTGCGATTGCGCGTTCTAATCAGGGGGAGGGAAGGCGCGCATCAAAAAAGCGCGTCTTCGCCCTGTATCAACATTATTCACCGCTCGGTATTAAGGGAAGAAGGTTATGCCCCTCGGGTGATGCTGACACTTCTGCATTTTCTCGCTATGGGAACTTTCTTTCCTATGTGGCGAGAGCCCAAAAGGCGTTTCCTAATGATCCGATTGCCCCTGATGAGGCTAAGATTTACAGGAAGATCAAGCGCTTGAGTGCTCGGTAGCCATTGATTTGGCGTTGTATTTTGGAGGAAGCGATGGTCAAAAACCAACACTATATTCCGCGCTTCTATCTCAAGAATTTTGCTGCTTCTGACTCGATGCTCTCCGTTATTCGGATTGAAAATGGAAAGCCAGGAAGTGTATTTAGGTGCAAACCAGATGGTATTTGCTCCGAGAAGTACTTGCATGAGGTAAAAAGCCGTTCGGAGAGTACTTATTTTCAGGAGGGCGCCATCGAAGATATGCTCAGCCAGGTGGAGTCACGCTTGGCCCCAAAGTACGAAGAGCTTCTTGGGTGTTTAGACGATGGTGAGCTTATCGGCACTGCACGCCTGGTTGAGCTGATTGATTGCTTAATCGCATTCATTGCTTCTCTTGTTGTTCGCCATCCAAAATGGCTTGGTCCGGAACGGAAAAAAGCATCAACTTTAATTCCGTTTCTATTTGAAAAGGAAACTTTGACCGTCAGCGATCTTGAGACGCTTGAAGTCATGGGGCTTAAGGACGATCTTCCGGCTATTGTGGAAATGGCAATAATGGATGCCGCGCTATTTTCCACGGACGAGCGTGCGCCTTTGATGCAGATAGTTGATATACTGAAACCGATGAACGTCACATTTTTTGCGGCGCCTGATAATTGTGAGTTCATAGCTACGTCTTTTCCACTGCACGCTGAATGGATGTCGACATCCGATGCGGACCCTGTGGCGGTTTATTTCCCACTGTCATCACAATTCGCAGTGGCCTTCCGTAGTTGTGAACCGACCGGCGGGAAACTCGTTTGGCCTCTCATAGCGGAACAGGTTGACTCTCTGAATCGTTGTCTTGTTGGGGGAAGTGACTTAAACGATTTAGTCTTTGGGACTAATGGTTCCTATCTTGCGTCGATAATCTCAGCGACAGCTCAACACGGAAATCAATAGATTAATTCAGTACAATTACTCCAAGAACCCTGTTGTTAGGCATTTTTACGACAGCGATAAACCCTTGCCTATTTGGGCGCTATTCGAGGTCATGACTCTAGGAAACTTCGGTGTTTTCTATTCGTGCTTAAAGGGCTCGGTTAGACAGAGCATATCTGATGACCTAAAGCTTCCGAACAATTACGACGGTCCCGGGCTTCTCGAACGTACTATCTTCGTTCTTAAGGACCTTCGTAACGCAATCGCTCATAATAGCGCTGTTTATGACGTGAGGTTTAAAAGGGCAAAAGTGGGAAATCAGCTTGGCCAGATGCTGTCATCCGAGGTTGGCGTTCCCTCTATAGACTTTTCAACTATTACTGATTATGTCGTCCTAATTGTCTATCTGCTCAGAAAGATGATGGTTTCCAAAACTGAGTGCTATCAGTTAATTCGGAACTACTCTAGCGTGCTGGAAGACTTGCACGGCTCTTTGTCTTCCTCAGATTTTCATAAAATAGTAAAGACTGGGGCCAGGAGCAAGATGGATGCACTTCGTAGCTATATAGCTGCTTCTTAAGAAGCAGCAGCTAAAGATGGAGGCTAAAGATGGAGATGACATTCTTTGGAGCTGTGCCCGTAGACAAACATAGGATATCGACTAAAATATAGGCAATTGTGGTGGAAGCTTTCGGGCGACACCTGAAGAGGGTTGATGCGTCGGCCCTCTTTTTTTGGCGATTTTTACAGCCTGCTTGGCATGGTTGCACTGGACCGTGAAGAAATATCAGCTCCGGTATTGATCTTCCTATTTAGTAGCCGCTCGAAGCGGTCATACCACATGATGCCGATCCAGCCGCCAGCGCACCTTAATCTATCGATCATCCACTTGGTAATTCCGATGGCGCTGTTTACGATATTGCCCTCTCACACCTTGAACATGCAGTAGATCGGCAAGAGTCAGTTGACGTAGATGCCTATCTCGTACGGTAAAGAAGCTTCCAATGAATCGTCCTGCTCGCTATGCAGATCATGGTAGCAGTCGGCTGCGTTCATGTAGATTCACGAAGGGTATTACTTGCTGCCGAAAATTGAATTGTCCCTTTAGGACCCTGGTACTAGAGTCAACCTGCGGTATTGACGCAGTCAACCTTCGGCCTTGCGTCTTGCGAAGAGGCGGTTGTTCTTCTGGATGGCCGCCTCTCTTCATTTAAAACCAGTTAAGTTTGACAAACCTTTCTTGGGTATCGACGATCAAGTTCATCTTCTGGAATTTCGCGGTTTCGGTGTCGATGCAGATACTGGTCCCACTCTGATGTTCAAAGTCAATTACTTGATTCTCAGATGGTGTCCTGTTCGATTGAGGTTGAGAACGTCTGCACAAAGCTAGAAAAACGAAACGGGCGCCTTGCTAGTATTATTGATGCATGTAGAAGGCGTCCCTTTCCCGTACGTGCGCGGAGGTCTTAGAGTTGGTTCTTGCAGACTGGAATGTATTTGCTTGCAAGTTTAGCGGCAATGAGCAGGCTGCTTTTGAGCAGCTTTGCTACCTGCTGTTTTGTAAAGAACATGGGTGCGAGATGGGCATATCTCGTTACATCAATAATCCTGGGATCGAAACTGACCCAATTGCGGTTAATGACGAGGTAATTGGGTGGCAGGCAAAGTACTATCAAGTATCTCTTTCGCAAAAGAGGCGCGAACTAATTGCCGCTGTGGATGAGGCCCATAAGTGTTATCCAGAAATGACGCGTCTTGTTTTCTATTTCAATAGGGATTTTGGGGCAGGGAATATAAGCTCGGACGGCGTTCAGGACCCTGTGGCTAAGACAGAAACCGAAGACCATGCCGCTCGCCTTGGAATAAAAATAGACTGGTTTCTTGCATCCGCCTTTGAATCTTCGTTTGTGTTGCTTGAGAACGAAGCAATAGCACGGCACTTTTTCTCGAGCAATCTGCATGATGCCTTTGGCTTGGGGTTACGTCTTGTTGATCAGGGCAAGCGCTACTTTAAGCACATCGATACTTCAGTTTTCATTAAAGATGATGAATTTAAGATTGACCGGAGTGACCTGCTCGAGCAGATTCGCGGGGGATTTCGTAAGGGGAACAGCGTTGTATTGCTTGTGGGTGACTCGGGCGTTGGCAAGACCGCGGTCGCCAAAGACTACCTGTCCTCGCTCCCCAGTGATTCGATTGTTGTTGTGGTGGACTGTCATGACGCTGACGCTTGGAGGAGCGAGGAAGACCTGATTGGCGGCTGGCGCGGGCTTGGGCTAAGCGATGTTCAACGTGCCTTTCAATCAACGGACAAGCGCTATCTGCTGGTTGATTCTGCCGAGTACTTGTTCGAATCGCAGAACCGTTCCTTACCAGCCGCTTTATTTGGTTTTGCGCACGACGGAAACTGGACGGTTCTCGTGACGGTTCGCTCTTCATGTAGAAGAGAAGTGGAAGAGCTCGTTCATGATGCGTTTGAGCCTGCTTATACAGTTGTTTCGGTTGGTGGCTTTAGCGAAGATCAGGCGCGCGACTATCTTATTCGTTTAGGTTATGCGGACAAGTATTCTTCAATCGCTTCTGCCCCTCCGTTCAGAAAGCCCATTATCGCCAAAGTCCTCTCAAAGGTGAGGCCGGGGCAAATAACGTCAGAAGAAGCATTGAGAGATTTTGTCCTTAACGAGCTCTATCTCAAAGGTGATAGCGAAGCAGAATCTGCATTGAGAAAAGAGACGGTTTTCTGGATGGCGTCTCGTCGGCTTTCATATTCCAAGACGAGCTTTACACCCAACATGAAAGTGCTCGAACGGTAGGTGACGCATAATTTCTTTCGCAAATTGACAACCGCATAGCGGAACACGGCCCGC
>UQRW01000039.1 GCA_900543515.1 uncultured Collinsella sp. | reverse complement strand
CATGCGAACCTCCAGTCCGGACCGCTTCACGGTCCAACTTTCTGTCCGCACCCCCCTTCAAGCCCCCAAGCAAGAACTATTCCACCGCAACTTATGAGGACATCGAGCTGTTAGGCCGCTCTATCCCCTAGTAGTCCAGCTTCCACATGTAGCGGCGCGTCATGTAGTCCTTGTGGGTGACGGCAGAGAGCGCGCGCATATACACGTTGTTGAGGATCGGGGCAAAGATCAGGTGGTTGAAGTACTCGCTCACGCTGTCCTTGATGTCGTTGAGGCCGAGCTCCTTGGCGTCGAGCTGATAGACGCGCTCGCCACCGTACTGGTTGACGAAGCGGATGCCGCGCTCGTCGTTGCAGCGGCTGCGGCCGACGCTGATGAGCTGGAACAGCGAGGTGCGCTTGTCCAGAATCTCGAAAGGACCGTGGAAGAAGTCGCAGGTGTTGATGGTGCAGGAGTCGATCTGCAGCATCTCCTGCACGTTGCAGATGCTAAAGACGTAGGCGGCACCAAAGAGCGGGCCCTGGGCCATGACGTTGATGCAGGGCTTGTCGGCGTTCTGCTCGGCCCACTTGGCAGCGAGCGGACGGGTGTACTCGACGGCCTTGCGATAGATGGGGTCGACCAAGTCGAACGCGGCCATAGCGGTCTCGTACTCGGCATAGCCCTCGGTCTGCTGCGTAAGCTCCATGGCGATCATGGTCACGACGGCGGAGTTGGTGCGGCCCATGCAGGACTCGTCGACGGCCAGGCTGTCGTACTGAATCTTGTAGTCGCAGACCTCGGTGAGGCCGGACTCGTCGACATAGATGGCGATGGTGCTGGCGCCGTGGTCCTTGGCGACCTGGGCGGCGACGATGGTCTCCTTGGTGCCGCGCATGGACACGACCACGGCCAGGGTGTTCTCGTTGACGTAGGCAGGGGTTGCGTGCACGAACTCGTTGCTGGTGTAGCTGGAGCTCACGACCTGCGTGGCCTCGTGCTCCATAAAGTACTGGGCAGGATAGTTGCCGCCGTTGGATCCGCCAGCGCCAATCCACACGACGCGCTTGATGCCGCCCTTGTCTGCCTTGTCAGCCAAAACCTGGGAGACGACATCCTTAACCTGTTCCTGAGTAGTCATCGTGCATCAGCCTTTCTTCTCGTTTGATGCTCTCGATGGCATACAAGTTATATACATGTTTTGGTTATGTCGACTAGTTGTATGCTATATTTGTCCTAGAATTTTTGCTGATGCGGTTTTCGATAGCTAGTTACCAGCGGTTTTGTTGTTGTATTGAATACATGCTTGATTAGATACGCATACAAGTTAGATACAGGTTGATCGCATGAACGCTTCGTCTAAAAAGAAACTGGCCCAATACGAGCGCTTGGCGGGTACGCTTCGCGACCGCATCGCCGCCGGCACCTACGCGCGCGGAGACAAGCTGCCGTCCGAGATGGAACTCATGGACGAATCGGGGCTGTCGCGCAGCACCGTGCGCCATGCCCTTAAGGTGCTCGTTGATGAGGGCCTGGTTCGCACCGAGCGCGGACGTGGTGCCTTTGTGGCCGACACGCCCGCGCTCCATGAGAACAACCTGGTGTTTTCGAGCTATACCAAGCAGGTCGAAGGCCAGGGCATGAAGCCCACCACGCGCACCGTGGATTCGGGCTTTGCCAAGGCGGCCGGCAGCATAGCTAAGTTCTTTGACGCCGCCGTGGGCAGCAAGCTCGTCAAACTTGTCCGTCTGCGTTATCTGGACGATGCGCCGCTGTGCCTGGAGACCACTTATCTGCCGCCAAGCTTCGAGGCACTCATCGATCGCGATATCAACGGTTCGCTCTACGCCACGCTGCGACAGGAGTTCCATCGCGCGCCGGCACAGGGGCATAAGACCTTTGAGGTGTGCTACGCCTCGCAAAACGAGGCGTTTTTGCTCAACGTTGAGCGCGGGCAGGCGCTGATCCTGATCACCGACTACGTCTACGACACCGACGGCCGCCCGCTCCACGTCTCCAAGCGCATCCAGCGCACCGACCGTGCCAAATACACCGAGCCCATCGGCTAACCTGCCAAAATAAACCTGTCCCTAAATGGTAGGTTTGGGAAGGTCGGGGAACCAGGTTGGTTTGGGTTGGTTGGGTGTGCGCTCGGCCAGGACCAGCTCCATCCAGCACATGTCGTACCAGCGGCCGAACTTTTGGGCGCAGCGGTCGAAGGCGCCCACCAGGCGATATCCCATATGGGCATGGAAATCCTGACTGTTGTGCGTCAGATACTCGTCGTCCTTATCGTGCGGCACGGCAATGAGCGCGCACATGTTGGTGATGCCCATCGCGACCAGGCATTGCTTGAGCGCGTCGTGCAGTTTGCGACCCAGCCCGCCATGGCGCACATCGCGTGCCAGGTAGATCGACGTCTCGACCGACCAGTCGTATGCCTCGCGGCTGTTGAGCTGACTCACATAGGCATAGCCTACCGGACGCCCATCCAACTCCATCACCAAATACGGATAGCGCTTGAGCGTACGCTCGATGCGCCCGGCGAACTCCTCAACGCTCGGCACCTCGTATTCGCAGGTAATCGCCGTCTCGCGCACATACGGCTCGTAAATGGCAAGCAACGCCGGCGCATCATCGGGCGTCGCCAGGCGAATCGTCGGCTCGGACATCTCGGTCATACAACCCTTCTCCCCCAAAAGCAAAGGCCGCCCTGCGCCAAGCTCAGGCGTAGGGCGGCCCCTTGTCATTACATCAGGCTACAGGACAGCCGCCAACGCGTCGATATCCTCCTGCGTCGTGGCCCAGCTGGTGCAAAAACGCACCACCGTGTGGGTCTCGTCGTACTTTTCCCAGTACTCGATCGAGGCATGCTCGCGAATGCGGGCCATGTCCTCGTTGGGAAGAATCACGAACTGCTGGTTGGTCGGCGTCTCCAAGAAGAACTGGTAGCCGCGCTCGTGCAGCACGCGACGAAGCGCCTGCGCGGTTTCGATCGCCTGGCGACCAATCTCAAAATACAGGCCGTCGGTAAAGAGCGCCTCAAACTGCACGCCCGTCAGGCGGCCCTTGGCCAGCAACGCACCGTGCTGCTTAATGCGCGGAATGGGATGCGCCGGAGCGTGCATGCCGCAAAACACCACGGCCTCGCCGCAGAGCGCGCCGCACTTGGTGCCGCCGATGTAGAACACGTCGCACAGCTGCGCCAGCTCGGGCAGGGTAATGTCGCACTCATCGGCCGCCAGCGCATAGGCCAGGCGGGCACCATCCACAAACAGCGGAATCTCCCGCTTCTGGCACACCGCATGAATCGCCGCGAGCTCGGCCTTGGAATACAGCGTGCCATACTCGGTCGATAGGCTCACGTACACGGCACCCGGGAACACCGTGTGCTCGTAGCTCTCGTTTTCGTAGAACACCTGGATATAGTTCTCGAGGTCCTCGGCGTGCATCTTGCCCTCGTATCCGGGGATGGTGAGCACCTTGTGACCGCCAAACTCGATGGCGCCCGCCTCGTGGCAGGCGACGTGGCCGGTCTCGGCAGCAACGACGCCCTCGTACGGCGCGAGCAGCATGTCGATCACCGTCGCGTTGGCCTGCGTGCCGCCCACCAGAAAAAACACGTCGGCATCGGGGGCCTGACAGGCCTCGCGGATAAGCTGCTTGGCGCGCTCGGTGTGCGCATCGGTACCGTAGCCGGGCTGCGGCTCCATATTGGTGTCGACGAGCGCCTGCAGCACTGCCGGATGTGCGCCGTGGGAATAATCGTTGTTAAACGCGAGCATGGCAATCCTCTCTTACCGGGTATCGGCCAGATGATTCAAACGGAGCTATTGTACGTCGTTGGGATAGGCAATGCGTGCGGCAAGGCACTCAAGTGCCAGTACCAGGGCAAAACCGCAGCTCACGTCACTCAAAAAATGCGCGCCGATCACGATGCGCCCAAAGGCGACGAACGCTGCAACAACAACCGCCGCCCAAAAGATCACGCGGCGACGCGAAGGTTTTTCCTTAAAGGCTGCCGCGGGAAGCCCGGCGAGCATAAGGCCGATCGCCGCATGCGCCGTGTGTCCGCTCGCAAACGACTTGAACCCGTCCTTTATCACGCCGGCGGCGATATAGGTCCACTTGTCGGGGTTGCCAATCACCCACCACGGCTGAAAATTGAGCCCCGGCGTGACCTCGATCACGCGCATGCGCGGGCGCGACCATAACGGCTTAACAATGACGTTGAGGATGATGGCCTGAGCGACCCACACGGCCAGCACCATCAACGCCCAGCGCGTAAGCTCGTCGGGCTCGGTCGTGCGCGTGAGGCGGTAGGCGATGAAGTTGGCTGCGATAACCAACGCAAACGTCAGAACCAGCTGAAACGCAATAAGCTTGCCGCCGACGCGCAGCGATCCGATAATCTCGTAGCCGACCAGACCCACGTTGATCAAAACGCCCAGCGCAGCGAGCCACTTGCTCGCCTTGGAATCGGGGCGTGCCGAGCGCACGAGCATAACGCCCGCGATGCTCGCCGTCAGCTCGAACGGCAGCTCACCGGCCGCCTCGACAAAGCGACCGTACATGCTGCCGATGTTGAACAGCGCACTCGAGATCTGATAATCGAAGAAACTGCCCACGCCCAGACAAAGACACAGGACAACCGCGATAGCGGCGGCGTCTTTCTTATAGATGTACCCGAACATGCTTTCCTTTCGATGGGGCTGGAATCAACCTGCGAGGTGGCGGGCAAAGAACAACTGGTAGCTCTGCCCCGCCACGCCCCCTACTTGTTAGTCATCGTCGCTCGCGCCTAATTGCTGCAGCAGCATGAGTGCCGCGGCCACGGGGCCGGTGCCGTCGTTGGCGTCGAGGCCGCGACCCAGGCCGCTGCCCGCGCCGGCGCCCGCCTTGTAGGGCACCGACAGCTTGCGGCTCTTGGGAAAGTTCACCGCGCCATAGCGGGTCTTAAGCTCAAAGGCCACCTTCTTGGGCACGTCAACCCCCAGGAAGGTAATGCGTCCACCGCTGAGCGTGACGCTCTCGAGCCCCAGGCGCTCGCCGCGAATACGAATGCGAGCGCGGTTGAACAGGTTGAGTCCCGCCAACGGCAGCTCGCCATGCGCAGCCTCGGTCTCCTCCTGCACCTCATCGATGCTCTCAAGGTCCTCGGCCGCTGCGAGCTTACGGTACACGAGCACGCGCTGATCCACCGCCGGTAGGTACTCCTCGGACAAGAAGTAGTCGGCCGGCAGGTTGATGCCCACGCTCGCCGCCTCCACGCCGGCATCGTCGTCGCCGCGCGCCTCGGCCACGGCCTGTCCCAGCATCTGCGTAAACAGGTCAAAGCCCACACTCGACAGGTTGCCGTGTTGCTCGGCGCCCATGAGCGAACCGGCGCCGCGGATCTCCAGGTCGCGCATGGCGATGCGCATGCCGCTGCCCAGGTCCTGGAACTCGGAAAGCGCGGTCAGGCGTGCCGTTGCCTCCTCGGTAAGCGGCAGCTCGCCCGGGAACATAAAGTACGCGTATGCCTGCGTGGCCGAGCGGCCCACGCGGCCCTTAAGCTGGTAAAGCTGTGCCAAACCCAGACGCTGCGAGTCCTCGATGATGAGCGTGTTGGCCGTTGCGTTGTCGATGCCGCTCTCCACGATGGTCGTGGCGATGAGCACGTCGATCTTTTTGGTCGCGAACTCAATCATAACGTCCTCAACCTCGCGCGGGCTCATCTTGCCGTGCGCCACGCCCACGCGCGCCTCGGGCGCGGCCTCGTGCACGCGCGCCACGGCGTCGTCGATGGTCTTGACGCGGTTGGACACGTAGTACACCTGGCCGCCGCGGCCCACCTCCAAGCGAATCGCATCGCTCACCACGTCGGGGTCGTACTCCCCCACGTGCACGATCACGGGACGGCGCCCGGTCGGCGGTGTGGTGATCAGGCTCATGTCGCGCACGCCGCTCGTGGCCATCTGCATGGTTCGCGGAATAGGCGTTGCCGAGAGCGTGAGCACGTCGATTTGCTCGCGCAGGTTTTTGAGCTGCTCCTTGTGCTGCACACCAAAGCGCTGCTCTTCGTCGATGATCACCATGCCCAGGTTCTTGGGGTTCACATCGGCCGAAAGCAGACGATGCGTGCCGATGAGCACGTCTATCGCGCCCTCGGCAAACGCCTTGAGCGCGCGCTTCTGCTGCGCCGGCGTGCGAAAGCGGCTGAGCACCTCGACCTCAAGGCCAAACGGGGCAAAGCGCTCAAAGAACGTCTCGTAGTGCTGCTGGGCAAGAATGGTCGTGGGGCAGAGCACCATGACCTGGCGGCCGGAGTCCACGCACTTAAACGCCGCGCGCAGAGCGACCTCGGTCTTGCCAAAGCCCACGTCGCCGCACAGCAGGCGGTCCATGGGCTTGGGCGCCTCCATATCAGCCTTAATGTCGGCGATGGCCTCCAGCTGGTCGCGCGTCTCGTCGTAGGGGAAGCTCTCCTCCATCTCGATCTGCTCGGGCGTATCGGGCGGACAGGCGATACCGGTAATCGACGAGCGACGCGTATAGAGGTCGACCAGGTCAAACGCCAGCTTTTTGGCATTCTTGCGCGCCTTGTTGGTGGCCCGCGTCCAGTCGGCGGTGTTGAGCCTGGTCAAGCGCGGTTTATCGCCGTCGGGACCAACGTAGCGCGTAATGCGGTCAACCTGCTCCAGCGGCACGTAGAGTTTGTCGCCGTCGGCGTATTCCAGCAAAAAGTAGTCGCGTTCCTTGCCGCCCACTTCCTGGCGCGCGATCTCGCTAAAGAGCGCGATACCGTGGGTAGCGTGCACCACGTAGTCGCCCGGTTTAAATGGGAAGGTGATCTGCGTAATGTCAACCTTGCGGCGGCTGCGCGCGCGGTTGGCATCCATGCGGGCGTTGAGGTCGGCAATCGAGAATACGGCCAGGTTGGCATCGGGCACCACCACGCCCTGTGGCAGGGCAGCGTCCACAAAGGTCACGCGCCCGCGCGAGATGGTGGGCACGGCGGCACCGGCGGCAGCCTGGGCGGCACCCGCCTCGAGCGAGCGGGCGTTGAGTGCATCGGCCTTACGCTCGCGAATGGAAGCATGGGCCTCCTGGCGTGCGGCACGGTCGGCGGAATCCGCCGCTGCCACGCGCACGCGGTCGCCGATGGCGCCGGCGTTTTCGGGCGCCGCGGTCAGCGATTCCTCAAAGGTAATGCCCTCGTCGCCAAAGGTGAGCTCCATCGACTCGCGCGCGCCGCGGTCGGGGATGGCAAACACGCAGGCATTGCGCTTGCCCACGACCTCCTGGATGCGCGTCATAAAACGGTTGTCCGAGCCTGCGATGGCAGGCTGCTCAATCTTGAGCTCGGCCGTCACCGCACCGCCGGCGCGGATGAGACTCACATAGTTCAGGCGTTGCTGGGAACCAAAGTCGAGTTGCTGGGCACGCACGTACAGGCCGTCCAGACGGTCGACCCCCGCCTCGCCGGCACGTGCCTCGATATCCTCGTAGGCGCGCAGGCAATCGTCGAACAGCGAGCGCGGCTCGGACAGAACCACGAGCGCCTTGCCGCTCACATGCGATAGCGGGCTCACGGTCTGGCCGTACATCACCGGCAAAAAGCGGTCGAGCTCAGGCGTGACGATGCGCACATCCACCATCTCGAGCAGCGCCGCCAACTTGCTGTCGTCCTGGCTGGCGCGGTAGAGCGCCACATGCATGTTGTGGACGGCCTCGTCGGTAAGCGCCAGCTCGCGGCACGGGAAGATCTCGATGCTGTCCTCGTTGCCGATGGTCTGCCCCGTGGAGCTCACCATGCGGCGGATACGATCGATCTCGTCGCCGAAGAACTCGATGCGCACGGGCGCTTTTTCCTGCGCGGGAAACACCTCGACGGTGTCGCCGTGCACACGGAACAGGCCGGGCGCGTCGGCGGCGCCGGCATTGGTGTAGCCCATACCCACCAAGCGCTGCGGCACCTCGTCAAAAGGAATCTCCTCGCCCACCGCGAAGGTCGTGGACTCCCAGTAGCGGCTCTCGACCGGCGGCACGCAGCGCAGCAGCGCGCGGGCCGAGGCGACCATGATGCAGTTGTCCCCGCGCACGATACGCCCGAGCGCCTCGCAGCGCTGGGCCACCACGGCGTCGTCGGGCGCCTGCTCGCGCCAAGGATAGTCCTTGCGCTCGGGAAAGCGGCACACGTGCGCCAGGCCCACATAGGCGGCAAGGCTACGCGCGGCGCGATCGGCTGCATCCTCGCCACTCACGATGTAGACCGTAGGGCGCGGGCGGCGCGCAAACTGGGCGGCGGCCATAAGCGTTCGACCCGACTGAGACACGGCCAGCGTCACGTCCTCGCCAGAATCGAGCCCGGCCTCGACGGTCTGCAGCGCCTCGGCAGTGTAGAGCTGCGCGGCTATACGGTGAATGAGCATGCTGTTCCTCCGGCATTGCAACGCCAAAAGCCCGCCGAGGCAAGCTCAGCGGGTCGTTCGTCAAATTCGTTGTCTGTCATGGTAGCGCATGAAGAGGACTCCAGCTCAGGCGTACGCCCAGCCCCGCAACAAAAACGCCAGATAGAACCGGGCTCATCGGCTTCGCCAAAATCTCCCCGTCACTTCGAACGCCGCAACCACGGAAGGTGCCCCAAGAAACGGCTATTCCTCAAAAAAGCTCGCAACGTTCAAGCGGCTCGTCCACTCGCCTATGGTGTTGGCAAAGCCGACGCGTGTGTACACGCCCGCGAAACGACCGCGATACAGGTACAGGCCTTCCATATTAGAAGCGGGCGCAAAACCAAGATCATCCACAAGTCCTTTGGGTGCCTCTCCTCGATGCGGCCCATTGACAAGCGTTCCGCGCAAGCAGGGAGTCTGATATTGCTGAGCATACTCCTGTACAATCGCCCCAGCGGCCGCAGCGCGAGCAAGCACCTGGGACCATCCCCGTTCCGTGGCATCCAAGCCGGCAACAACGCCAACCGCGTTGTAGCCGCCGCACGGCTTGACAATCCATCGATCCTTTTCGGCAAATCGCGACAACTGGGCGCTTTCGTCCAAAATCTCGGTATAGGGCACATGCTCCCGTACAAACGATTGCTCCTCCGGGCTCAACAAGGACTGACCGGCCCGAGACCACAGAAATGCAAATACGGTCTTAGTCGCACACGGCCACGTTCTAAAACCACCAACGATGCACGCGAGCCCTTCTTGAGCCGCCTCGATTAAGGCCGAGCGTCCGTCGCACGGCTTATCCCACAGCTCGCCGGTCACCGCGCGCCGCCAAACGCAATCAATAGGACCGGCGGCATCGCACAGCCGCCTAGCACCGCTCTCGTCTTCGCCAATCCGCAGGTCGCGCACATCCGCAAAGCGCGCCACCACACCCCGTCGCCTCATAAGGTCGACAAAATGAGCCGCATCTTCCAAGTCGATGCTTTCCGAATAGTCGACGATTGCCACCGAAGCGGGATATATCTTTGATTGCGGTGCATAGAGCCCCTCGTCAACGCGGGCCCCGTCGTCCGATCGTGCACTATCCTCGGTGCGGCGAGGATGGGCCAGCTTCCACTCTGCATAGGTCTCAAACAATGCGTCTATCCAGCTACCGCACAAATCGTACTGCCGAAAGCCGGGGTGGTCGGATGCAAACTCCTCAAAGGAAGGCGTCATTCGCACTGCCTGACAGACCGCATCGGTCACTACCATTCCGGCACTGCCGTCGGTATTGAGCTCACAAAACGTATACGAACCGGCATCTTCGTCAAGAAAGATATCAACACGCGCAAGGGGAATTTGGCAATCATAGCCGGCATCCATAGCGCACAGGTCAGCAAAAGCCGGATCCATGCGAAACCACGCACGCACGGAGGCATCGGAACAAAACGCCCGCGTCACCTTGTCCATAATGCCGTACATGCGCTCGGCGGCCTCCTTAAGAAGCGCCGTCATATCCTTGTCGAATATCTTTGGCGTCAGAGCCCAGGGCGCAGGATCACCATGGTAGAGCGCATGGGTTTGAGACAAGTATTCGTCGCCTTTGCGACGACCAGGCAGGTCGCCTTCGCGCGTGCGCACGATGCGTTCAAAATAATCTTCGAGCTCTCGCGTCTTCAATGTTGCCACGTTACCCTCCATTGCTTGATTTTTTGCTCATGCTACGCCAGCACGCCGCGACTTCGGCGCGCTTGAATAAGCTTCTAAATTAGCAACACATTTTTGCATGGGGCGGCAGGCGGCGACATATACTCCTGCTCAAGCGCATGCACAGCCCCGCAAAAAACGCCAGACGGGCAAGCCGTCTGGCGCTATCAGAGTGAGCTATACGCCGAGTCTAATCGTAGACGCCCATTTTAAGCAGTGTGAAGGTCGGAGCGCCGTCGCCCTGCGCGACGCGGACCGTGCAAGTCTCGGTACGGCCCATGGATGCGTCCGCTTGAATTGCGGCGATGAACTGGTTCTTTGGCAGGCCGTAAGTGCTCTCGGGGATGTCGGAAGGAAGTAACATGCCGCCAGCACTGTAGACCTCATAGGTGAGCTCGTAGATGTTGTCGCCAAGGTCAGTCGCGCCCGTAACGATGGCACACGGTGGGTTGTAATTTCCCTGGCCATATTCCTGTTTCAGATACAAGTACCCACCATGCGCTTCGGCCGAATCAGGAATCGCCTGCCCCTCCGGCGTTCTGTCATAAGTCATATCGGCATCGGAAAGCGTCAGACCCGTCAAGCGGTTGAGTTCCCTATTGATCACATCAGTCGCCACACGCTGGCTATTACCGTTGTCATAGTCGCCTTTCTCGATTCGATACGGCGCGTTGTCAATAAAATGGCACCAGATAAACTTAACCAGCTTGTATTTCTCGTCATCAGAAAGTCCGTCAGTCGAATCGAAGCCGCCCGCCTGATACCAGTCCCGATCGAAGTGTTCCTCCGTAAAGTTCGATAGGAACAGGTTCGCCGCGGCATAGGTTGCCTGGTCATTGAGGTCGACTTTTACACTGCTGCCGGTCTGCTCAGGCTCATCCGCCTCATCCCCGTCGGCGGCAGGCTTCTCCTTGGCGCTTCCCTTGTCCTTGTGCTCGGCCGAACCCTCGTCGGACCCCAGTACCGTAATCTGCGATGAGTTGCCCTGCCCAAGCGGACCCAGCACGCCGGTCAGCGCCAGAGCGGCACCGCCGGCAACGAGCACGCCCGCCACGCACATGCCGACAATCACCGCGCGCTTATGCGATTTCTTTTGTACGGCACCCTGCACGGGAGGCATCCCTGCCGCCGGCATCGGTGCGGGCTCAGCAGGCGCGGCCGCCGGAGAGGCAGCGCCCATGCGCGCCCCGCAGTTCGTGCAAAAATCGGTTCCGTCGGGCATCTCGGAGCCACACTTGGTGCAAAACATATTCGGGCATCCCCTTACAACAAACGGCATCTGTCGCCATCATATTGAGCCCTCGCAGCCCAAATGTGTTGCGCAACATTGATCGCCGTCTTCGAGTGCCGGCAAAACGTGCCGGGCCCTATCCCGTCACACGCACGCTGGGGCAAAGGTCTGCCAGCGGGCACTCGTCGCACTTGGGCTTACGGGCATCGCAAATCTCGCGGCCAAAGGTGATCCACTGGTGATTGACCGACTCCCAATACTCGTGCGGCAAGATCTTGAGCAGATCTTGCTCGGTCTTGAGCGGCTCTTTGGCGTGCGTCTTGGGACTCAGCATCAGGCGGTGCGCGATGCGGTTGACGTGCGTATCCACCGCGATGCCTTCCACGATGCCGTACCCCACGTTGAGCACGATGTTCGCCGTCTTGCGCCCAACGCCCGGCAGCTTGACGAGTTCCTTCATGTCTGCCGGCACCTCGCCGCCGTAATCGGCGACGATCATCTGCGCGGCCTCCACGGCATGCTTGGCCTTACTCTTATAAAAGCCGAGTGACTTGATGGTATCGGCCACATCTGCCACACTCGCCCCCGCCATGGCCTCGGGCGTTGGCCACTGGGCAAACAGTTGGGGCGTCACCTTGTTGACCTGTGCGTCGGTCGTCTGAGCCGAGAGCAGCACCGCGATGAGCAGCCTAAAGGGATTCTCGTGGTCCAAGAAGCACTCGACCGGGCCATAGCGACGGTTAAGGCGCTCGCACACCTCGATGGCGCGCTCGCGTTTGGCGGCATTGGTCTCGCGTGGCATAACGACTCCTCGGCTCGGCAGAAACATAACTTCACGGAAACGATTGTCCCACGTACGGGGGCCTTAAGCCTCCAAAAATGCGCCGGTCTGGCGGCTCCACAGGCTTGCGTATTCGCCGCCCGCCTCGACAAGCTGCGCATGTGTGCCGTCCTCGACAATCTCACCGTCCGCCAACACCACGATGCGGTCGAGCGCCGCCACGGTGGACAGGCGATGCGCCACCACAATGGAGGTGCGCCCGCGCATCAGGTTCTCGAGCGCCTCCTGCACCAACGCCTCGGACTCGCTGTCCAGGGCAGACGTCGCCTCGTCGAGCACCAGAATCGGCGCGTCAGTGAGAATGGCGCGGGCGATGGCCACGCGCTGGCGTTGGCCGCCCGAAAGCTTGACGCCGCGCTCGCCCACCATGGTGTCAAAGCCACAGGGCAGGCGATCGATAAATTCCAGGGCGTTGGCCAGGCGCGCAGCCTCGCGGATCCGCTCGTCGGTAGCGTCGGGGCGGCCGTAGGCGATATTCTCGCGAATGGAGCGGTGGAACAGCAGCGCCTCTTGCGGCACGTAGGCAACCTGACGGCGCAGGCTCTGCTGCGTGCAGCGCGAGACGTCCTGGCCGTCCACGAGCACGCGGCCGCCCTGCACGTCGTCCAGGCGCAACAACAGCTTGGTGAGCGTCGTCTTGCCCGAGCCCGATTTGCCCACCAGACCCACGCGCTGGCCCGCCGCCACATGGAGCGTCAGATCGTTGAACACGCTCTCGCCTGCCGCGGCGTCACGGTATGCAAAGCTCAAGTGCTCAAAATCAATCGCGCCCTCGGTCACTTTGAGCTCGGGGGCATTCTCGTCGTCTGCCACCAGACACGGCTCGTCCAGCACGCGCGCCATCTCGGCCGCATCGCCCAGCGCACGGTTGATGCGCTGCATCATGGAGCTCACGTAGTTCAGACGCATAGTGAGGTTATACGTATAGGTAAAGATCATGACGAGCGTGCCGGCCGAGATGCCAAACCACGCGTTGCCGCCCGCGACGAACACACTCACCACGGCCATGGTAATGACGATAAGGCCCGAGGTCGTAAAGTTGCGCTGCATCATGGCGTGCATCGAAACCGTTTCGGCATCGCGCGCGGCGCGGTCGGCGGTATCGAATAGGTCGCGCTCAAAGTCCTCGCGCCCGCAGGTTTTGACGGCCAGGATGTTTGTGACCGCGTCGGACAGCACGCCCGACAGCTTGTTCTGAGCGGCGGACGTCGCGGCCGAAAGCGGCATGATGCGCTTGTACATAAGCCAGACAAACGCAATGTAGACGACCATGATGCCCACCAGGATCACGGTAAACGTCGGCACCACCGGGGCGAGCGCCGCCACCGTGCAGACAACCGAGGTGATGGTGGGAATGAGCGAATACACCGTCACGTCCACCAGACCCGTGTAGCCGCTCATAAAACGACTCGTCTGGCTCACAAGCGATCCGCCAAAGCGACTGGTGTGGAATGTCATGGATTGATTGGAGAGCGTGTCAAAGCACAGGCGCGCCAGGTGATAGTTGCCCGCAATCTCGAGCTTGTAGACGGTGTAGTCCTGCAGCTTGGAGAGGATCTGGCCTACCAGGTTAACGAGCACGAGCGCCAGAATGTAGGGGCCAAAGACCTCAAGCACCTGGTCGCCCGCCACGGGGCCGGCCTGGACGCGGTCGACGATAAGGGCCATCACGTAGGTGTTGGCAAACGTAAGCAAAAAGATGTAGCCCGCCGACGAGAACACCGAGAGAAAGACGATCAACGGCTGTGTGCGCGTGACGTCCCAAAAACGCTGCAGCGTGCGGCGCACGGTGGAGCGTTTGAGCGGACTGGTGCTTCTCTGAGACATGGGCTTCCTTTCGCATCTGATAGGACGAAACGCCATTGTTTCACATTGGAGCACACTCCAGGCAAGCGCGATGCGAAAAGCAGCGGGGCACCAGCGTTTACGCCGGCGCCCCACCGTCTTGTTGCAATTAGCCTTCGTCTTCTTGGTCTGTGAGAAGGTCCGCGGACGTGAGTCCCAAGATCTCATCGGCTTGGTCGACGTCTTCCAGTGCGTCGATGTCCTTGAGCTTGCGCTCCATGACGTTGGTGCGCGTGGTGATGATGCCCTCGACCGTTTTGCCCGCGGTCTCGATCTGCTGCTGGGCGCGGCGCAGCGCCTTTTGATAGCGCGGCAGCTCGGCCTTGACGGCGGAGAGCACGCGCAGCACGTCGTCGGTACGTTTTTGCAACTTAAACGTCTGATAGCTCATCTGCAGACTGTTGAGGATGGCCGCCATGGTGCTGGGACCGGCTACGTTGACGTGATAGTCGCGGCCCAGGGTCTCGATAAGCCCGGGGCGGCTGACGACCTCGGCGTACAGTCCTTCAAACGGCACGAACATGATGCCAAAGTTGGTCGTTGCCGGCACACTCAGGTACTTTTCGCAGATGTCCTTTGCCTCGCGTTTCACCATCATATCGAGCGTCTTGCGCGCTGCGGCAACGGCCTCCGCATCGCCCGACTCCTGGGCGTCGATCAGATGCTCGTACGCGTCGCCCGGGAATTTGGAATCGATCGGCAGCAGCACGGGATCGCCCTCGTCTACCGGCAGCTTGACGGCAAACTCAACGCGCTCCGAGGCACCGGGCTTGGTGGCGACGTTTTCCAGATACTGGTCGGGTGTAAGGATGTCCGCCAGAATTGCACCCAGCTGCACCTCGCCCAAAATGCCGCGCGCTTTTACATTGCCCAGCACACGCTTGAGGTCGCCTACGCCGGTGGCGATAGATTGCATATCGCCCAGGCCCTTATACACGGCCTCGAGCTGGTCGCTCACCTGCTTAAACGATGCCGACAGTCGGTCGTTGAGCGTGCGGGAGAGCTTCTCGTCCACCGTCGCGCGCATCTGATCGAGCTGCACGTTGTTGTCTTTGCGGATGGCGCCCAGCTGAGCATCGACCGTCTCGCGCACCTTGTCCAGGCGATGCTCGATGCCCTCGCGATTGGCGCCGAGCTGTTGGGCCGTCTCGCGGCGCAGGTCATCCATCCGGTCACCAGCTTGCGAGAACTCGCGTGCGATGGTCAGGTAACGTTGCTGTTCCACGGCCGCATCGGTCGTCTGCTGCTGCGCGATGGCATTGGCCGTGCGGCGGGTTTCGGCCAGCGCGACGTTCAGGGCATCGAGCGCGTTGTTGGCCTGCTCGAGTGCTGCCAGCGTTTCCGCGCCACCGTCGCCACGCTCCCGCAACTCGGCACGCAGGCTCTTGAGCTGAAGGGCGCAAGCCGCAGCAACCCCCACCGCCACCAAGGCGATCGCAACAAGCACAATATCAATAGCAGACATAATCTCCGCCCAACAAACCCAATCGAGCACCAATCAAAACCGCGATCAATCTTACCCCGCCACACACACCGGGCGCCCGGCCCCTTCTTGGGTGCCCCTCTCCTCCGCATATTCCATAATGCGGCGCGCCGTTTTCCTGCTCACCTTTGAGTCATCGCCGGCCAAGTATGCGTATACGTTTCCTTTATTCAGGTGCAGAGCACGGCAGAGGCCATAGCGCGTTACACCCGATTCCTCCAATGCTTCCAGCGTTTTCTTTCTCATCAGGGCGTTCACCCTTCTATCGGCCGCCGGCTTTTCCTTCACCGCTCTATACGCACGCCAAACGTTGGCATAACGATTTGGGAGCTCACTTTTGGCGCATAGAGACGCCATGCTACCCGCTTGACCGTACAAGGATAAAACGCCTCGGTAACCCTCTTCCATCCACGAACCCTCGGATAAGCCCAGAACGTATTCGGCTTTACCCTGTGCCAAAGCGAGCAAAAACAGGGGCTCCGCCACGCGCGGCGCAACCGTCGTCGCTTGCTTAACCAGTTTTCTAAAACTGAGCGACTGCTGTCCGGATAGCTCTCGGCAATAGCCTTTTAAGAATCCCTCAAAGGTCAGATTCAACCGAGCACCTCCTTTTTGTATTGGCTGTATGCGCAGACCATCTCTTGATAACTCCGCTCCGAAGGCGACGACGCCAGCGCCTCGCCCTCGTCGAATATAAGCCGTTCGAGCAGTCCCCAATCAAGTCGGTCGACGAATGCCTGGCTATGAAGATCGATGATGTCGTTCGGACGACAGGCATAGAGCTTCATTACCGCCAGGTCCTCCAAGGATGGCGTAAAGTACCTGATAAAGCGCGCCCCAATATCCAAGGGAATCAAACGATCTTCGTAATTGAACGGCATCTGATTACAATATGCCACCGCCATACCATTCACCTCGGGGTATCGAGCTATGATCTCGCGGAGGCACCTATCTGCCTCAAACACATCAATGTCATGTGTAACCGAACGATTCGTCACATCGTTTAGCATGAAGGCGCTTCCTCCCACCAATACAACGTTCGGCCTGTCGTCTCTTGGACCTATTTCCAGCTCCGCCTCTTCGTCAATGCCCAAAAGAGTCTGCTCTAAATCCTGCTTATACATAGCAAATCCTATTATTATTTATCTTCAATAATACTATTCAGTCGCACGACAGGACCCACAGGATGCAAGAATTCTGCTCGTGGCGATAATTCGTACACCCTGGAAGTCCTAATGTGACAAACGCTAACTCTCCCAGCCGGCGCGGATGGTTGTTGCGACATCGCCTAGGCGCTGGCCGAGGGCTGACAGATGTTGGAGCACCTCGTTGGGCGATGCGCCGTTGAGGATGCACGTGAGCGCATACGAGACCAAGAAAATCGCCGCAAGTCCTAGCGGAATGAGCACGATCATCGCCAATGTGCGCAGGCGCTGGCCCATGCGGCGGCGACGCGTGCGACTTTTGTCGAACGCGAGCTCCTGCGCATATGAATCTTGCTGTACGGAATAGGCCTCTGGTGCCGATTCGCCCGCAGGCGAAACCGCAGGCGTGGCATTTTGCGCAGGGGGCTGGGCTGCCGCCCCCTGCATTTGCATCTCCATGAGTCGTTGCTGCTGACGCAGCATGCGCTCAGCTTGCTGCTGCGGAGTCTCAAGAAACAGATCCATGCTGGCCTCCAAAATCGGAGCATTCGACGCTTACGACCAGCATCCCGCACCACCATGACCGCGACAATGCAATCGCTGGCAATAGCCACAAAGTTTCTTTTGCCCAAAAGCTGTCGAAAAGCTCAACAACTCCCCTACCAGCACTTTCTTTGAGCTTTTTTCGCCAGCGATCTTTTGCCCTCCCGCCATCCCGCCAACTGACCAAAAGCTAACCAAAAGCTTGACGCAAATTGTGAAGACAGGGACCACAAGCAAGGCACGCCGACCCCGAACAGAGTCGCCTGGACAGTTAGTTCAGATATGTATAAATCAAACCCCCTCAAATTGCATTCGGACGCTTCGTTTGACGCAGTTTGATCCTCAAAACGGGCGTTTTAAGCCCAAAACCAAGCGCCTCAGGTCATCTAAAGGCGTCCAACAGGCCCCCGAGGGCTCCAAACCCAGCTATTAAACCGCCCGAATAATACGTATCTGAACTAACTGTCCACCCACACAAAAACGTGCCGCCCCAAAAGG
>UQRW01000038.1 GCA_900543515.1 uncultured Collinsella sp. | reverse complement strand
TCGCCAGTGCGCTCGCCCGCCGGAGCGATCTCGGGCTTGAGCAGCGACAGCAGCGTCGACTTACCCGATCCGGTACCGCCGACAAGCAGCGCAAATGCACCTTGAGGAACAGACCAGTCGAGCCCCTCGAGCACCGCAGCATCAGCCCCGGGGTAGGCGAAGCTCAGGCTCCGCACCTCAATCGCCGGCATATCCGGGCCGCACGCCGCGCCCGACACCGAGCCCCTATCCAACCGAGCCATCAGCCAAACCTCTTCTCATCAATCGCGTGCAACGCGCAAGGCAGCACCATCCAGGCAGCGTACACGACATAGCCCGGCCACGGCGCCGGCACCGAGAGCTGCGGATAAAACGAATACTGTGTCGTCGCGGTCCATGCCACCGCCACGGCAGCCGCGCCAAACAGCGCAAGCCCCACCAGCGCGGCAACGTCGCCGCGCCCCAGTCGATACCGCGCATACGTCGTACGACGCGTCGCGGCGCCCCACCCGCGCGAGCGCATCGTGTCCGCGCGCTCCAGCGAATCTTCCATGCCCCAGCCCATCAACACGCTCGATGCCCGTAGGCGCGAACGCACGGGATCGGCCGGCGCGCGACCCGGCACATCAATCGCATCCTGCACCGCCAGTACCGTACGACCGCGGCGCAAAAACTGTGGGATAAGCCGCATGCACATCGAAATCATGAGCGCGATCACCGGTGCGGCGTTACCCAGAAGCGCAAGCACCTTGTCGTAGCCAAGCATCGACGCCGCAGCCTCAAACCACAGTACGCTCGCCACAAACAACCCGCCCATGCACAGGCCGTATACCATACTCTCCAGATACACCGCACGCATGCCAATACGGAACAGCTCCGTCGAGCCCGAGGCGCTAAACAGCGGATTGAGCACCGCGATAATCAAAATCACCGGCAGCTGCCAGCGAAGCGCCCCCAACGTGCGCGCAGCACCGCGCGTCGCAAATCCATACGCCAACCCGCCCGCAAGTGACAGCGCAATCAGCACCGGCTGCATCGAGAACATGGTGAGCCCCAGCGTCAGCACTATATAGAGCGCCGGCACAGCTGGATGCGACATCGAGAATGCCGCGACGGGCTCGCCGCCAAACTCCTCTCGTATGTTGTCCACGGGCACCCCCGTCCCCTCGCTCAAACGACAGCTCCGCAGCACCGCCGCCATGCACGGCCAGCGCAAACGCCACGCCGGCGGCGCAAGCCTCAACCGCCGCAATCCAATCGTTACGCGCTCAACATATGCCTGCGGTATCATATTGCGCCGTGTATCGTTTCCAAACACACGTCTCTATAACGTAACAGGAGATCACATGGACGCAACCGCAATTATCCTCGCTGCCGGCGAGGGCACCCGCATGAAGTCGAACCACTGCAAGGTTTCGCACAAGATCCTGGGTAAGCCCATGGTCCAGTGGATCGTCGACGCTACCATCAAGGCCGGCTGCAGCCGCGTCGTGGTCGTCATCGGCAGCCACGCCGACGAGATGCGCGCCCTTATCGACGGCACCTACGCCAACAGCGCCACCAAGGTCGAGTGCGTCGAGCAGACCGAGCGCCTGGGCACCGGTCACGCCGTGAAGGTCGCGCTCGAGGCCTGCGGCATCACGCAAGGCCCCGTCGTCGTGCTCAACGGCGACCTGCCGCTCATCACCGCCGACACCGTCGCCAAGTTCGCGCAAACCGTCGCCACCGGCGAGCTCGCCTGCACCGTCATGACCATGACCCCGCCCGACCCCTTCGGCTACGGCCGCATCAAGCTGGGCGCCGATGGTCAGATCGAGCGTATCATCGAGCAGAAGGACTGCACGCCCGAGCAGGCCGCCACGTTGCTCGAGTGCAACGCCGGCTGCTACGCCTTCGACGGCGCGCAGCTCGCCGCCCACATCAACGAGATCGGCAACGACAACGCGCAGTCCGAGTACTACCTGCCCGACATGCTCGAAATCCTCAAGGGTCACGGCCAGGCGGTCTCCATCTTCCACTGCGATGACTACCGCGACGGCCTGGGCGTCAACAGCCGCATTCAGCTCGCGCAGCTTACCGCCATCGCGCGCGACCGCATCAACGAGCACTGGATGGCCGAGGGCGTCACGTTCATCGACCCCACGCAGGCCTGGATCGGCCCCGACGCCACCATCGGCCGCGACACCGTCGTGTGGCCGCAGACGCACCTGATCGGCCACGTCACCGTGGGCGAGGAGTGCCAGCTTGGCCCCAACAGCCGCCTCACCGACACCACCGTCGGCAGCGGCTGCGTCATCGATGAGACTATCGCCATCGAGGCCGTCATCGAGAACGGCGTCGACTGCGGCCCGCGCGCCTACCTGCGCCCGGGCACCCACATGCTCGACGGATCCAAGGCCGGAACGCACGTGGAGATCAAGAAGTCCACGATCGGCGAGGGCTCCAAGGTGCCGCACCTGTCCTACATCGGCGACACCACCATGGGCTCCGGCGTCAACGTGGGCGCGGGCTCCATCACCTGCAACTACGACGGCGTGCACAAGCACAAGACCGTCATCGGCAAGGACGCCTTCATCGGTTCCGACACCATGATGGTCGCGCCTGCCCAGATCGGCGACGGCGCGCTCGTGGCCGCCGGCTCCGTCATCACCGAGCCGGTCCCGGCCGACGCACTTGGCCTGGGTCGTGCCCGCCAGGTAAACATTGAGGGCTGGGCCGCCGATTACCGCCGCCGTCTGCACGAGGACGACGAGGTATAACGTTTTACCAAGCATCTAAGGAGCCGCTTCCGTGGGGACGGCTCCTTTTTCTATGCTGACCTGCGCGGCCGGATGAGTGGTCGGTTCGTGTCCGTTGACGGTAAAGACGTTATCAAGACTCGATAAACCCCGCCGCGCGGTTACAATGCAACAAGGCATCTATATGGCATTCGATATAAAGGAGAAGGGTAATGCCGATTAATGATCCCGAGAAGTCGGAGAATATGCGCAAGTCCATCCGCGTGTATTCCGGTTCCTCCAACCGTCCCCTCGCTCAGAAGATCGCTGAGTTCCTTGGGGTCGAGCTTTCGGGCCTTACGCTAAAGCAGTTCGCCAACGGTGAGATTTACGCCCGCTACGACGAGACCGTCCGCGGCGCCGACGTCTTCCTGATTCAGTCCGTGGCCGGCGGCAACGTCAACGACATGCTCATGGAGCTGCTCATCGCCACCGACGCTGCCAAGCGCGCATCCGCCCGCTCCATCACCGCCGTCATCACCCACTACGGCTATGCCCGCCAGGACCGCAAGGCCGGCCCGCGCGAGCCCATCACCGCCCGCCTCGTCGCCAACCTGCTCGAGCGCGCTGGCGTCAACCGCATCATCACCCTCGACCTGCACCAGGGCCAGATTCAGGGCTTCTTCGATATCCCGGTTAACCACCTGTCCGCGCTGCCGCTGTTTGGCCAGTACTACAACGACATGCACTTCGACACCGACAACCTGGTTGTCGTCTCCCCCGATGTGGGCCGCGCCAAGGCCGCCAAGAAGCTGTCCGACATGCTCGGCTGCGACCTGGCCATCGCCCACAAGGGCCGTCCGCGCCACAACGCCGCCGAGGTCATGGGCATCATCGGTGACATCAAGGGCAAGACCTGCATCATCAACGACGACATGATCGACACCGCTGGCACCCTGTGCGCCAACGTCAAGGAGCTCAAGGCTATGGGCGCTGGCGACATCTACGTCTGCGCCACCCACGGCATCTTCTCCGGTCCGGCCATCGAGCGTCTGAACGACGCCCCGATCGTCGAGTGCCTCGTCACCGACGCCATTCCCGTCGAGGTCGGCGGCAAAATCAAGACCATCTCGGTCGCCGAGGAGTTCGCTCAGGCCATCTCCGCCGTTTACCACGAGGAGCCCGTCTCCACGCTCGTCGGCGGCGACTTCGCACTGTAGTCGCTCGACCCTCGCATCCCTCCGGAAGCCCCGGACACGCCTGCGGGGTTATCACGCGAACGTCCTCGCCGCTTTGCGGCTGCGGGATGTTCGCTTTGATAACCCCTCCCGGCGTGTCCGGGGCTTCCTGCTGTCTCGGGGCAGCTGTTTTCTGAAATGACTTTGCTGCAACCTTTCCTCGCCTTCGGCGGGCGTGGTAGCCTTTGTCGTTGATTGAACTATTTACGTAACGGAGGACAAACATGGCAGCTGCACAGCCGCTTAAGATTCGCATGGTTGCCGGACTTGGCAACCCTGGCGATGAGTATGCCGAGACCCGCCACAACGCTGGCTTCAAAGCGATCGACGAGTTGGCCCGTCAGGCCGGCGTCACGTACTGGAAAAACCAGGCCGGCGCCGAGGTCGCGCTCATCAACATCAACGATCCCGAGGAAGAGGGCGGTAAGCGCCAGATTGTACTGGTCAAGCCGCAGTCGTATATGAATACCTCGGGTGGCCCCATCTCCAAGCTCTGCCGCGAGTACAAGATCAAGGCCGAGGAGCTGCTCGTAATCCACGACGAGCTCGACATTCCCGCCGGCGACGTACGTGTTAAGGTGGGCGGTGGCCACGCCGGCCACAACGGCCTGCGCTCCATCATCGACAAGATGGGCAGCCGCGACTTCAGCCGCATCCGCACCGGCATCGGCAACCCTCCCGGCAAGATGACCGTCGCCGACTACGTTCTTAAGCAGCTGCGCGCCCGCGAGGCCGAGGATTTCCAGGACACCTGTGCCCGCGCCGCCGACGCCGCCGGCCTGGCGATCGTGCACGGCGTGATTTATGCCCGCGACCATGTCAACGGCGCCGCTTCCGCCAACGGCAAGCACTAAAACCTACCATTTAGGGATGTTTATTTTGGCAGGTTTTATATGCGGAAACGCCGCAGTCGGCACATCGCAATAAACACGCTGCCACCATACATGCATAACGCCCCAAAGGGGGCCGGCCTCATCACAACCCGAGGCCGGCCCCCTTTGCCGTTTTGCCTGATAAAACCGACCAAAATAAACCTGTCCCTTTTTGGTAGGTCACTTTTCCCGCCTGCCAAAGATACACGTAAGCGACATTGCCATGAGGGTATAATTTGCACCGTATGTCTGCACAACGCCTGTGCGCGTACGGTTTTATTCGGGCTACCGTCCATTTCCGTGGAGGCACGGTTCGGCGGCCCTAACAAGAGAGGGGTTCTATGTATAAGATCCTGGAGAAGACGCAGTTCTCGGAGAAGGTGTTCAAGTTCCGCATCGAGGCGCCTGCAATCGCCAAGCATGCGCACGCTGGACAGTTCCTCATGGTTCGCGCCAACGAGACGGGCGAGCGCGTCCCGTTTACCCTGGCTGGCTGGAACGGTGACGAGGGCTGGGTCGAGTTCATCTTCATGGTGATCGGCAAGACCACCGAGATGCTGTCCACCTACGAGGCCGGCGAGTCGCTGCGCGACGTCGTGGGCCCGCTGGGCGTTCCCACCGAGATGGCCGAGGGCCCCTGCGCCGTCATTGGCGGCGGCGTCGGCCTGGCAATTGCCTTCCCGGTCGCCAAGCACCTGGTCGAGACCGGTCACGAAGTTCACGCCATCATGGGCGCCCGCACCAAGGACCTCCTGCTCATGGAGGACCAGTTCCGCGAGCTCCTCGACGAGGACCACATCCACATCACCACCGACGACGGCTCCTACGGCGAGCAGGGCGTTGTTACCGCTCCGCTGGAGCGCCTGCTGCAGGACAAGGCCGTGAGCCAGGTCTTCTGCGTCGGCCCCGTTCCGATGATGAAGTTCTCGACCCTCACCGCCCAGAAGTACGACACCCCCATCACCGCGTCCCTCAACCCCATCATGGTTGACGGCACCGGTATGTGCGGCTGCTGCCGCGTCGAGGTGGGCGGCGTGACCAAGTTCGCTTGCGTCGACGGCCCCGACTTCGATGCCACCCTGGTCGACTGGGATGACCTTCGTGCCCGCCAGGCCGCTTACCGTTCCGAAGAGGGCGAGTCCCTCAAGGCCTATGAGGAAAAGAGCTGCGCATGCCACTAGTTAACGGTCGTTTCGTTGCCGATATGAAGTCGCCCCGTACCCCCGATAACGAGGAGCCGGCTGCCGAGCGCGCCTGCGACTTCCGCCCCGTCGACAAGGGCTTCACCGAGGAGATGGCGCTGGCCGAGGCCGAGCGCTGCCTCAACTGCAAGAAGCCGTTCTGTGTTGAGGGCTGCCCCGTCAACATCAACATCCCCCGCTTTATCGAGCAGATCCGCGAGAAGGACTTCGGCGGCGCTCTCGATACCATCCGCGAGGACTCCATGCTTCCCGCCATCTGCGGCCGCGTCTGCCCGCAGGAGAACCAGTGCGAGGGTAAGTGCATCCGTGGTAAGAAGTCCGAGCCCGTGGCCATCGGCCAGCTCGAGCGCTTCCTGGGTGACCGCCCCGAGCTCGCCTCCACGCCCAAGATGGCCCCCAAGAACGGCAAGAAGGTCGCCGTCGTCGGTTCCGGCCCGTCCGGCATCACCTGCGCCGGCGAGCTCGCCCGCAACGGCTTTGACGTCACCGTCTTTGAGGCCTTCTTCACCGGCGGCGGCGTGCTGGTCTACGGCATCCCCGAGTTCCGTCTGCCCAAGGCAGTCGTCAAGCGCGAGATCGACGGCCTGGAGGACATGGGCGTCAAGTTTGAGTACAACTCCGTCGTGGGCAACATGGCCACGGCCGAGGAGCTGTTCGAGCAGGGCTTCGACGCCATCTACGTGGCGACCGGCGCTGGCCTGCCCAAGTTCCTCAACGTCCCCGGCGAGAACCTGCCCAACGTCTTCTTCGCAAACGAGTACCTCACCCGCGTGAACCTGATGAAGGCCAACAAGTTCCCCGAGTACGACACCCCCACCAAGCACGGCAAGAACGTCGTTGTCTTTGGTGGCGGCAACGTGGCTATGGACGCCGTCCGTACCGCCAAGCGCCTGGGCGCCGAGCACGCCATCATCGCCTACCGTCGTACCGAGGATGAGATGCCTTGCCGTCGTGCCGAGCTGCACCACGCCAAGGCCGAGGGCGTCGAGGTTCTGCCGCTCGTCTCCCCGCTCGAGTTTGTCGCTGGCGAGGACGGCTCCGTGTGCGCCGTCAAGGTCCAGAAGATGGAGCTCGGCGAGCCTGACGAGTCCGGCCGTCGTCGCCCGGTGCCCATCGAGGGCGCCATCGAGGAGATCCCCTGCGACGTCGCAATCTCGGCTATCGGCACCAACGCCAACCCCTTCGCAAAGAAGATCGGCGGCAAGATGGAGCTCAACAAGTGGGGCTACATTGTTGCCGACGAGGAGACCGGCCAGACCACCGATCCCCGTATCTGGGCCGGCGGCGACATCGTCACCGGTGCCGCTACGGTCATTCTGGCGATGGGCGCCGGCAAGAAGGCCGCCGCTTCCATCACCAAGAGCCTGCTGGGCGAGTAGTCACCCTCAGCGTTAGCCATCAAACGGCAAAGTCCCCGTCGAGCACACGCCCGGCGGGGACTTTTTCTATGCCAGTCGACCGACCACCACAAAGGTGCCTGTCCCCTTTGTGGTGGTTTTTGGTCGGTTAGTCTTCGAGCTGCGCTACTTTGTAGCGGTAGGCTGCGGCAATAACGTCTTTGCAACCCTCGCGGCCCAGCTTGGCGCGGTTGACGACGATGTCTTTACCGCTCGTCATCTTCCACTTTCCGGCACTGTAGCGCTTATAGAACGCCTCGCGCGCCTTCTGCTGCTGCTTGACCAGCTTGGCGCCCTTCTTTTTGTTGAGACCGCGCTTCTTGCGCACGATCTCGACGCGGTCCTCAAAGGGCGCAGTCACCAGCACGGCGATGTGGTTGGGGTTGTTGCGCAGCAGATAATCGGACAGACGGCCTTCGATAATGCAGCTCTCGGTCTCACCCAGATCCAAAATCACCTGGCTCATCTTTTGGAACAACTTGTCCGAGTACGAACGCGCATCGTAGCGGTCGGGCAGAAACGCCATGTTCTCCACGGCCAGGCGCTCGTCGTAGGCGGCCATCTTGTCGAGCGACTCACCCGCGCGCAGCGAAGCACGCACCAGCAGCTCGTTATCGTACAGCGGAATCCCCAGCTCATCGGCGAGGATACGACCAATCTCGTGGCCCTCGGCGCCAAAGTCGCGCGCGATGGTAATGACCACAGGATTCTTCTTATTCTCCAGATCGCTCATCGCGATTCCTTTCTCTATGTGATAAAGGGACAGTCCCTTTGTCACATTCTACGCTGCCACAATACGACGTTGATACGCTCGGACCAGCAGCGAGATACCAAAGTTGAGCACAAAGTACATCGCGAAAACCAGGCCGTAGAGCATAAGCACCTGCGACAGGTCGATCGCGTGGGCCATCACGACGTTGGCCGTGTACATGAGTTCGGCCACGTTAATGCCCGAAAGATACGAGCTGTCCTTGATGACGGTCGTGCATTGGCTAAACAGCGCCGGAATGATCGTCTTAAACGTCTGCGGCAGAATGATGTAGCGCATGGTGGCAAAGAAGCCGAAGCCCTGGCTCTGCGCTGCCTCAAACTGGCCGCGCGGAATCGAGTTGAGGCCGCCGCGCACAATCTCGGCCATAACAGCGCTGGTAAACAGCGTAAAGGCGATGGTCGAAATCACAATGTCCAAACCCTGCACCGTAAAGTAGATAAACAGAATCCACAGCAGGTTCGGCGTGCAACGGAACAGCTCGATATAGGCGCTCACCAAAATACGGAACGGGCGGGGCGCATAGCTTTTAACGAGCGCCAGCACCGTGCCAAAGATGAGCGAGAAAAAGATCGACAGCGCCGAGATCTCGATTGTCTTAACAAAGCCGCCCCAAATGTAGAGCAGGTTGGTCGCGTTGAAGATTTCCATGCGCTAGGCCTCCTCTACGTTGTCGAGCCCCAGCTCGGCCAGGCTCACGCCGCGCGGACGCTCCTTGGAGCGGCGCTCGAGCCACTGTACCAGCATGGCGAGCGGAAAGCAGATGATGAAGTACATAAGGCAGCAGACGATGTATCCCTGCAGGTAACCGTACAGACTCACAAAGTTGTCGGAACGGTACATAAGGTCGCCGCCGGCCACAAGCGCCAGCACCGACGTGTTCTTGACCAGGTTGAGCGCCTGGTTACACAGCGGCGGCAGAATGATCTTGAACGTCTGGGGCAGCACGATGTACCAGTACGCCTGCGCACGGGTGAAGCCCTGGCTCTGGGCCGCCTCCATCTGACCGCGCGGAACCGCCTCGATACCAGTGCGGATGACCTCCGAGATGTAGGCCGCGTGATACAGGCCCACACCCAAGAAGCCCAGCACGAACGGCGCGATGCGCACCGGCTGGTCGGCACCGGTTATGGCCTGCAAAAACTGCGGACCGGCCATGTACATAAAGAGCACCTGCACGGGCAACGGAGTGTTCTGGTAAAACTCCACATACACGCGGCTTATGGCGCGCAGCACGCGCGAACGAGTGGTAGAGAACACGCCCAGCAGCGTGCCCAGCACCAGCGATAGCAGCAGGCCGGCAACGACCACCTGCAGCGTCACGCCAAAGCCCTCCCAGAAGGGCCCCATGTTTTGAAATGTCGTCGACCAGCGGTCGGCGTCAAACAATCCTTCGAGCATATGATTCCTTCCTTGGACGATGCGCCTATACAAGACCCCAGGTCTTGACCTCTTGGTCGAGCCAGCCATCGGCCAGGCGATCGCAAACCACCTGATCGACCACAGCCGAAAGGTCGCAGCCCTTCTTGGTCGCCACGCCGTAGCCCTGCTCGCCAAACTTGACCTCGGGCTGCAGCAGCTCAACGGTCTCGTTCATATAGCCGGCCAGCGTGGAGCGGTCCATGGCAAAGACGTCGATATTGCCGGCGTCGAGCGAACTCTTGATGATGGGATAGCCGCTAAAGGCCCTAAACTCGGGCTTGCAGCTAAAGCCGTTGTCCTTGATCATCTGCTCGATCAGGCCCTGCGTGGTGGCACCCTGGCTCACGCCAATGACCTTGCCGTCCAGATCCTCAATCGAGGTAAAGCCCGAACGCTTCTTGACCATGAGTCCCACGTAGTCGGTGCGGTACGGCGTCGAGAAATCCCAGCTCTTCTTGCGCTCGTCGGTGATGGTGTAGGTCGCCGCGACCACGTCGAGTTGGCCGTTATCGATCAGTGGGCCGCGCGTCTTGGGCGTTACGTCGGTAAACTCGACAAGCTCCTGGGCACGAGCCTTCTTGTAGCTCACACCAAAGACGGCAGCGGCGATCTGGTAGCACAAATCGACTTCCATGCCCTCAAAGCGGCCCTTGGCGGTGTCGTAATAGCCGTAGCCGGGAACATCCTTCTTAACGCCGGCATTCAGATGGCCACGCGACTTGATGGCCGCAAGCTTGGACCCCTTGTCGGAGCCCTCACCGCTGGTGGAGTTGCCGCAACCGGTAAGCGCGGTCCCCGTCAGCGCGAGCATGCCGGCGCCAGCCAGCTGCAAAAAGTGACGGCGCGACACGGCCGCCCTCGTCATATCCGTCATGTCCATCACCGCGCCTAGTGCAGAATCTTGGACAGGAACTCGCGGCAACGCGGGTTCTCGGGGTTATCGAAGAAGTGCTCGGGCGTGCCCTCCTCCAGAATGCGGCCGTCCTCCATAAAGATGACGCGGTCGGCCACCTGGCGCGCAAAGCCCATCTCGTGCGTCACGCAGATCATGGTGATGTCCTCCTGCGCGAGCTCAATCATAACGTCCAGTACCTCCTGGACCATCTCGGGGTCGAGCGCCGAGGTCGGCTCGTCAAACAGGATGATAGGCTGCTTGGTGCACAGGGCACGGGCGATGGCGATGCGCTGCTGCTGACCGCCCGAGAGATTCTGCGGATACTCGCCAGCCTTATGCGCCATGCCGACGCGCTTGAGCGCGGCGATGGCGATCTCGGTCGCCTCCTCCTTGCTCTTCTTTTGCAGCTTGATGGGTGCGAGCGTCAGGTTGCCCAGCACCGTCATGTTGGGATACAGGTTGAACTGCTGAAACACCATGGAGCTGTACTTGCGAGCCATCTCCAGGTGATTCTTTTTGGTGAGCGGCGTACCGTCGATGACGACCTCGCCCGACGTGGGCTCCTCCAGATAATCGACGCAACGGATGAGCGTCGACTTACCCGAGCCGGAAGGCCCGATCATTACGAGCTTCTCGCCGCGTTTGACGGTGAGGTTGATATCTTTGAGCACATGCAGGTCGCCAAAGTACTTGTTGAGATGCTTGATCTCGATCATGTCTGCCATGAATGTCCCTTCCCTGCGTTTACACGAGTTGAACTATTGTACGGAAAGAATCACGTTTCCGCAGCCCACACTACATTCCCGTAAAGAACCCGCAACCTTCCACCTAGTCATTGGGGACAGACTTAAATGAGTACCTGCTCATTGGGCACTCATTTAAGCCCGTCCCCAATGAGCGTAGCCCGGGCACTCATTTAAGCCTGTCCCCAATGAGTGCCCAGCCCAGCAAAAAGGGGCGCGACCATGACGGCCACGCCCCCCTAAACATCAACTATGTACCGCTCGGCCCCTACGCGAGTTTGGCTCCGACGATCTTTGCCGCGGCCGGCTTATCGAAGTTGCCACCGGTGGCCTTGCCGAGTGCGCCCATAACCTGGCCCATCTGCTTCTTGGACGTGGCGCCCAGCTCGGCGATAACCTGCTCGATCAGGGCCTCGAGCTCCTCGCCCGAAACCTGCGCGGGCAGCAGGCTCTCCAGAATCTTGACCTGCTCGGTCAGGTTGTCGGTACGCTCCTGGTCGGTGCCGGCCTTGATGGACATCTCCAGCGTCTCGCTCGTCTGCTTGATCAGACGCTTGATCATGCTGTTGACGTCTTCCTCGGTCACATCGCGGCGCTCATTGACCTCGATATTCTTCACCTCGGCCTTAACCTGGCGAATGATGGACAGGCGAACCTTGTCCTTGGCCTTCATGGCCGCAATCATTTCCTTCTGCAGCTCTTCGTTGGTCATCTGCAAATCCTCCTCAATAGTGTGGGCGGCACTCGCGCGAGCACCGCCCCATGATTACTCAGTCGTCGACGAATCGTCGGTCGAACTCTTGGTGACACCCTTCAGACTCACGTTATAGGGTACGTCTTTGGGCATGGGGTTGACGGTGATGTCGGCATCCTTCTTGTACTGCTCCAGCCACTCGCTGTACGCGGTGCTGGCCGCTTGCGTCTTCACCACGTTGGAGACGTACTTTTTGATGTCCTTGGGCACCTGGTTGATGTCATCAACCTGATTATCGACATGGAAGTAGTCGGTGCACTTGATGATGTGGTAGCCATAGGTCGACTCGACGACTTCGCTCACGTCGCCCTTGTTGAGTCCCTCGAGCGCCGTCTGGTAGCTGTCGACAAAGGTGGTGAGCTTATCCCAGCCCACATCGCCCTTCTTCTCCTTGGAACCGGTGTCCTCGGAGTACTGCTCAACGGCGTCCTCAAAGCTCAGCTCACCGGAGTTGATCTTGTCCAGGCACTCCTGCGCCTTGGCCTTGGCGGCAGCCTTGTCCTCGTCGGAAGCGTCGGAATCAACCTTGATCAGGATGTTCGACGAGCGGCGGGCGTCGTTGTAGCTGGACAGATTTTCGTTGATGTAATCGACAATCTCGCTGTCCTTGGGCTTGCTCGTGGGCGCGACGGCATCCTTGAGTTTCTGTTGCGCCAGACTCTCCTTGAGCGAGTCCTTGTAGGTGTCCTCGGTATAGCCGTAGGTCTTGAGGGTCTTCTTAAAGGCCTTGGCTCCGCCCGCGCTCTTGCACGCGTCCTTCCAAGCCTTCTCGACCTCCTCGTCCGACACCGTCACGCCGTTCTCCTTCTGTGCCTGTTGAAGCAGAATCTGCTGCGTGTAGGAGTCGATGAGTTGCTTGCGGTACTTCTTGGGCGTGAGGTCGTTGTCAACCAGATACTGCGCCCAATCCTCATCCTTGGTGTAGCCGTAGGACGTGCGCATGCTCATGATCTGCTTGGTCACGGTGTCCTCGGTAAGGTTGGTGCCGTTGATAGTGGCAGCAACACCGCCGGTCAGCTTGTAGCTCGAGGTGTCCTCAGCCTGCGACATAAGGCCGGAGCACGCCATCGCCGAGACGGAAAGCAGCATCGCCAGCACGCCGATGACCACCAGAACGATCTTGACGGTCTTAGACACGTACGTCTTGCGCTGCTTCTTGCGAGAGCTGGAGGCAGCGCGGGCCTGCTGCTCGGGCGTCGGCGCGGCCTCGGAGTTCTTTTTCTTATTTGCCATAGTTGGCCTTTCGCATAACGAATCGAACAAACGCCATTGTGTCACAACGCAGCCCCCGCGGCACGCTTGGTGCATTGGGGACAGATTAATCTGCACCATTTTGGTGCAAAGGGGACAGCTCTGGCAGCCGGCAGTTAGGGACAGTCCCCAAGTGCCGACTCAGCCCCACCTTAGAAGTGGCGGCGGATGGCGTCGACCATGCCCTGGGGCGTGGTCTGGCCGAGCACGTCGGCTGCGGCATCGGCGCCCATAAAGATGTTCATGAGTGCCTGCAGGGCCTCGACCTGGCCGCCCGGCTCGGCGATGCCCAGATTGATGACGATCTGCGCCGGCACCGGAGCGCCCATGCCAGCCATAGCGTTAAATGTCACGGGCGCGGCGGGCTTCACCACCGCGATATAGGGCTTGGCCACAAACCCCGGATCGGTATGCGGAATGGCAATGTTTGCCGCCGGCATAGCGAGACCCGTGGGATAGGCATCCTCGCGCGTGCGGACGGCATCGAGCCAACCGGATGCAATGTAGCCATGTGGTGCAAGCTCGCCCTCAAGCCGCGCGAACACCTCATCCGGCGTCGCACACTCCCAATCAAAAAACACCAGCTCAGGCGTAAACAGCGCTTCGTTATCCGCCATGCGCTCACCTCTCTCACCTAGCCACCTGCGACGTTCTTGAATGACTAGTCGTTAAAGAACGTCGCAGGTGACTACCCAAAACAAAAGGTGGCCACGCGCGTCTTGGCGCCAATGACCACCCTGACTACTCGGCTAAATTGTACTGTGCGCCGCTAGCCGCGAGGCGCGTCAATTGCGACCTTGCCGCTCTCCAGCACGTGAACGCGGCCGTCGGCGAGCATCTGCACGACCTCGGGATACAGCACGTGCTCGATCGCGTGGATGTGCTCCTCGAGCGTGTCGACGTCCCAGCCCTCCTCAACAGTCAGCGCACGCTGGGCAATGATGGGACCGTTGTCGTAGATCTCGTTGGCAAAGTGCACGGTCACGCCGGTCACCTTGACGCCGCGAGCAAACGCATCGTCGATCGCGTGGGCACCGGTAAAGCTCGGCAGCAGCGCCGGGTGCAAGTTGACCACGCGGTTGGGGAACGCCGCCAGCAGCGGGGTGTGCACCATACGCATGTAGCCGGCCATCACCACGTACTCGCAGCCGCGCTCGAGCAGCTCGTGCGCGATGATCTCGTCGGCGGCGATGGGGTCAGCATAGACATCCTTGGACAGCGTGAGCGTCTGGATGCCCGCGCGCTCAGCGCGCTGCAAACCCTTAGCCGAAGGACGGCTCGACACCACAAGCTCAATCGAAGCGTTGAGCTTGCCGGCGGCGATCAGATCGATCAGCGCTTGCAGGTTGGTACCCGAACCGCTGATGAGCACACCGATCTTGAGCGGCTCAGCCGTATCGGTGCCGGTCGGACGGGTGTAGGGCACAAAGCCCAAGCTCTCGGCAGCAGCCATCTGCTCGCTAGCGCTCATCGGAGTACACGACCTTACCGGAACCCTCGACGCACTCGCCCACGCGGAACGGCTTCTCGCCCAGCGCGACCAGCGCCTCGGTCACGGCAGCCTCGTCCTCGGGGGCGACGATCAGGCACAGGCCGACGCCCATGTTGAAGGTCTTGCATGCCTCGTTGGGCGCGAGCTCGGCCTGGCGCGACACGTAGGTGATGACGGGCGGAACGTCCCAACCCATCTCGGCGCCGTTGCGGGTGACCACGGCGTCGACGTCGTCGGCAAGCGCGCGGTTGAGGTTCTCGGTAATACCGCCGCCGGTGATATGGGCAATGGCATGAACGTTGGCGCCACCGCGGAGCAGCTCCAGAATCGGCTTGACGTAGATGCGCGTGGGGGCCAGCAGAGCGTCGGCCAGCGAAGCGCCGCCGAGCTCCTCGAGCGGACGGCTCAGCTCCTCGGCCTTAGCGGCAGCTTCGGGCGTGCCCGGCTTGATGCCGTCGACACCGATGACCTTGCGTACGAGTGAGTATCCGTTGGAGTGCACACCGGTGGAGGGCAGGCCCAGGATCACATCGCCGAGGCGAACATTCGCGGGGTCGAGCATCTTGGGACGATCGACAACACCCACGGTAAAGCCGGCGAGGTCGTAATCGACGGGGGCCATGACGCCCGGGTGCTCGGCCATCTCGCCGCCCACGAGCGCGCAGCCCGCGAGCTTGCAGCCGTCGGCCACGCCCTTGATGATCTTTGCCATGTGCTCGGCCTCAATGTGGCCGATGGCAACGTAGTCCAGGAAGAACAGCGGCTCGGCGCCCGAAGCCAAAATGTCGTTGACGCACATGGCGACCAGGTCCTGGCCCACCGTCTCGTGACGATCCATGATCTGGGCGAGCACAAGTTTGGTGCCCACGCCGTCGGTACCGCTGATCAGAATCGGGTCTTCCATATCCTTAAGCGCGGCGGCCGAGAATAAGCCACCAAAGCCACCGATACCGCCGATGACCTCGGGACGGTTGGTGTCCTTAACCATTTGCTTAATGGCGTCGACGGCGCGGCCGCCCTCGGCGGTATCGACGCCGGCGTCCTCATACGTCACATGCTTGCTGTCGCTCATCTGAGCCTTCCTCTCCCACTACCGTCCGCCGCGCGGGCGCCAAACGGTGCTCATAGTTGCGTTCATTTCGGCGCGCGCCATAACAGCACGCGCCGTCATATCAACAAAACAGCAGGTAAAACCTACCAAAATGAACCTGTCCCTACATGGCAGGTTTTAGGCCTCGCCGTGCTTCTCTTCCCAGCTGCGGTCGTCGTATTTCTCGACCACGGCGTCGTCGTCAAAGTGCAGCGGACTGTCCAGGTTGCGGGGCTTAAAGCCCTCCATGAACTTGTCGCGGCCAAAGCTCTCGGGAATCGCCACGGGGTAGCGTCCGGTAAAGCACGCATCGCAGTAACCGCCCTTGGGCATGACCTTCAGCAGGCCCTCGACCGAAAGGAAGGCCAGCGAATCGGCGCCGATATACTCGCAAATCTCGTCGACCGTCTTGTTGGCGCTGATAAGCTGCGACTGTACGTCGGTATCGATACCGTAGAAGCACGGCCAGATGACCTCGGGCGAGTTGATGCGGATATGAATCTCCTTGGCGCCAGCGTTGCGCAGCATCTTGACGAGCTGCACCATGGTGGTGCCACGCACGATGGAGTCGTCGATGACGACCAGGCGCTTGCCCTCGATGTTGTCGCGCAGCGGGTTGAGCTTCATGCGCACGCCCATGGCGCGCAACTCCTGCGTAGGCTCGATAAACGTACGGCCCACGTAGCGGTTCTTGATAAGACCCTCGCCAAAGGGAATACCGCTCTCGTGCGAATACCCCTCCGCGGGCGGCAGGCCGGAGTCGGGCACGCCGATGACCAGGTCGGCCTCGACGGGCTCCTCATGTGCCAGCTGACGACCCATGTCGTAACGGCAGGCGTAAACGCTCTTGCCGTTCATGATGGAGTCGGGACGGGCGAAGTAGACCTGCTCAAAGATGCAGTTGGCGGGCTCTTCGGCTGCAGGCACGCCCTGCTCGGATACCAGACCCTCGGCGCTGATGCGCAAGATCTCGCCGGGACGGACGTCACGGACGTACTCGGCGCCCACGATATCGAGCGCGCAGGTCTCGGAGGCAACGACCCAGCCGCCGGCGCGCGTGACATGGGTGGTGGCGTCGACCGTCGCGGCGCCGTCCTGCGACGGCAGCTGCGAAACGGATGCGGCATCGGCCTGGTCCAGGCCCTCATCCACCAGCTTGCCCAGCACGAGCGGGCGAATGCCGTGCGGATCGCGGAATGCGTAGAGCGCCTGCTCGTTGATGAGCGTCATGGCGTAGCCGCCGCGCACGAGCTCCATGGTCTTGCGAATGCCCTCGCGCAGATGGCCTGTACGCTGAGTAAAGTAGCCGATGAGTTTGGTCGCGACCTCGGAATCCGAGTTGGAGAGGAACGGTACGCCCAGCTCGATCAGCTGGCGACGCAGCTCGTCGGTGTTGACGAGGGTGCCGTTGTGCGCGAGCGCGATAATGACGCTATTGATGGTAGAGAGGTGCGGCTGAGAGGCTTCCCAGCTCTTGGCGCCGGCGGTGCCGTAGCGCACATGACCCACGGCCAGCTGACCGGAGAGCGTCGACAAGTCGGCATTGGAGAACACGCGGTCGAGCAGGCCCAGATCCTTGCGGACCATAACCGTACCGCCGTCACCAACGGCGATTCCCGCCGATTCTTGGCCGCGATGCTGCAGTGCACGCAGGCCAAAGTACGTCAGTCGAGCCACGTCGCGATCGGGCGCCCAGACACCAAAAACGCCGCATTCCTCATGCAGCTGGTCAGAGTCCGGATCATACGTCGACATGGCGTTCACCTGTCCCGCGGCACGCTCGGCCGCGCGGATGGTTTCTTGAGACATGGCATCCCCTCAGAGCCTCGTATTTTGGCGTTACCCGCCTTATTATACGCACGGCGCGACGCGCTCCCC
>UQRW01000037.1 GCA_900543515.1 uncultured Collinsella sp. | reverse complement strand
GGACTTGCAGCGACGGACCTCAGGACACTCTTACACCACGTCTGCGCGCGCGACCGATTCGAAGAGGTTGAAAGCCGTCAAACGCCCTTCAAAGGGGGTTAGATAAATTGATTTTGAGCCCATTTTGCTCCGAATAGGCCGAAAAATATGACACCTCTTTTGCAGCAGTACTCATATTTGGCATTTTTTGCCCACAGGGTCCAAAACCATGCCCCAAAACACAAAAGGAGGGGCCTCGTAAGGCCCCTCCCTAGGAAAGGGGATCGATTTATTCCACAGCCGCAGATTAATCCTAGCCGCTACTCCATCATGTCGAGGACGGAGGGGCGCAGCTCGCTCTCGGCAGCCTCGGGATCGGTCTCGCGCAGGCGGTTGATGTAGCGGTTGTACCACATCACGGCAAGGCCCAAGAAGACAACCACGCCGCCAACGTTGTAGACCAGCGTCAGCCACAGCGGCTGATCGAGCGGAATGGTGCCGCAGATAAGCACGAAGCAGAAGACCACAAGCAGGAATGCGGCAACGACCAGGCCAAAGCTGCGCGAACCCATGCGGAAGCCACGGGGAGCGGCATCAAAGTTCTTGCGCAGCATAAAGTAGGCAAGCAAAATCAGCAGCGGTGGGAGCAGAGCGGTGGCAGCAGTCATGTTGGTAACGATCATGAGCAGGTCGTCGAGGTTACCGGAGCCCAGGGCCGGAATGATCAGGATGGGGACGACGATGGCGAACTGCAGCCAAGCAGCGCGGGCAGGAATGCCATGCTCGTTGAGCTCGACGATCTTGCTACCAAAGACGCCCTTGGGGATCTCGGTGAAGAAAACCTTGATGGGAGCAGAGGTCCACATCATGAGGGAGCCCAGCGTGGCGGCGAGAAGGATCAAGCCGATGGCGCGCGTAGACACTTCCATGGGAATGCCAAAGTGGGCAAAGACAGCGCCGAATACGTCGAAGATACCGGTGGAGATGGCAACGCCGCCCTCGGGGATGAACAGGTTAACCAGCAGCGAAGCGCCTGCATACAGAAGGCCGATGGTCAGGCCGGCGATAACGACGGTGCGCACGAAGGCCTTGACGCCACCCTTAAGGTCGTTAAGGAACACGCCGACAGACTCAGCGCCGCCAACGCCCTGGATGATCCAGGCAAGCGTACCGAAGAAGCCCCACGCAGTTGCGAAGTTGCTCATGTCGGGAGCCATGTTAGCGGGAGTAGGAGCCGTAGCGAACTCAACGCCGCCAAAGGCAGCAGCCAGGGACAGCAGGATGAACACGGCGGTCAGGCCGAGAGCCGCGGTCGAACCGAAGGAGGAAATGGAGCCGATCCACTTAGCGCCCTTGGTCGAAACCCACGTGGCGATAGCAAAGACGACGATCTCGATAATGGTGATCCACAGCTGCGAAAGCTCGGCGTTGGCACCAAAGAACACGTAGCTCGCGTAGATGATGACGTTGGGCAGGACGGACGCAAAGAAGAACAGGTTAACGAACCAGTAGCTAAATGCCGTCAGGAACGCCCAGCGACCACCCATCGAGGTCTTAACCCATGCGTACACGCCAGACTCGGAGTCCTTGTTGAGGCCGACGAACTCGGCGGTAACCAGGGTATAGGGGACAAAGTACAAAAGCGTGGCGAAGAAGAACGACGGCGCAGCTGCCAAGCCGATGGCCGCGTTGTTGTTGATGATGTTCTTGATACCGAACACGGCGGCGACCGTCATGCCCAGCAGAGCGAACGAACCAATCGTTCCTCGTTTTTCAGAGCTCATAAGCCCTCCCAATCATCTGTTAAATGTCATCTAAACCCGTCCGAGCTGCAAGTGCAAACACGGACGGCGCACCTGCTAAGGGGAATGGGGAAAAGGGAGTCAACAAAGCCATCCCCCTTAACGGCGCGAAGCAAACGCCCAGGCGGACGAATACTACTTGTTGGGGAAAGAATAACCTTCGACTGTCACGTGCAGTACCACGACGCGGGGATCCGCGGCATCGGCCACGACACGGTAGGCCTCGTCAATTTCGACGACGGCAACGCCGCCGGTGGGAATCGTCACGGTCTCCCCCGTACCCTCAAAGCGCTCGCGATCATCGATATCGCTGTAGGCGCGCGTACAGGTAAGATCGGCCTTGGAAGCCACCTCAACGGTCAGATTGCCGTCGAGCGGGGCGAGCACGGCATGGTAGCGACGGTGACCGACCAGATCGGCAGTAGCCGCCTCGTGGGCGTTCACCCACCAATACACCAGCGAGTCGCCGATAGAGTACGCCACATCGTGCTGCAGTTCAGAAACGCCGTCGAGTGCCTGACCGGTACGCATCCACTTCTTGACGGACTTCATCTGGGCGTCGAAATCGGCACGCGAGTTAAAGATATGCATGACTTATGCCTCCTTAATGGGTGCCAGCGCCTGAGCCAGATCGGCAGACGTCAGCGGTCGCAGGGACACCTCAAAGCTGAAGCTCTCAAAACGGGTGCGATAGGAATCGAGCACCTCGGAACCCCAAGAGTTCGAGCCAAGGCCGAGCAGTTGGTCGTTGATGTTGACCGTGACCGTATCGCCCTTGACAAGGTCGTAGACGTGCTTGGCGTTATCGATGGCCTCGCAGCTATAGGGCCATGCCGAGAACGAGAACGGGTTGGAAGCGGCGTTGCTCGGACGCGTCACGACCAGACCGTCACCGTGGCTGGAACGCAGGGCAACCCAGCGGGTACCCTCGCGGTTGGCACAGTCCTGAGGCATAACGTAGGGCGTGAACATGTCGTCGACCGTAGTGCGGTAATGACCGACCGGGTTGGCGCGCAGAGAGTCCGGATAGTTCTCGCCCGGGCCGTGGCCATACCACTCGACGGCACGATCGCAACCGGGGACCTCGAAGGAGATGCCGATGCGCGGGATGATATCCGAGTAATCGCCGTAGGGCTCGCCGGAAACCTTGAGGTCGACGCGGCCACTCGGAAGCACGGTGTAGACGAGCTCGACGCGCATGCCGAACGCGCGGACGGGAGGAGCGATACGCTGGCTCACGGTAACGACGACCACATTGCCGTCCTGCTTCCAAGTAACCTTGCGGGTAGACGTCTGCATCACATCGATGAAGTTGTCCTTCCACAGGGAGTCATACTCTTGGGCGTGGTTGTCGACGAGCGGATGCCAAAAACCAACCTGGGGACCAGAGGCCATGACGTCGCGGCCGGATGCCTTCCACTCGCTCACGGTACCGTTGACCTTGCTGAAGGTCAGCTCGCCGTTGAGGGAGTGAATGTGGATCTCCTGCTCGGTCTCCTCGACCGTAAGCTCAGGACGAGCGGGGGCAGCGATGGCCGGCGCCGAATGGTTGGCGATGGCAAACTGGCTTGCACCCAGTTGGAACATCGGCTCGCACCAGACGTGAGCGGCCATGGTGTAGGCGCGCACGGTCAGCAGGGTCTCGCCTACCGCGGCCTCGTGAATCACTAGCGGAAGCTGGACGGACTCGCCGGGGGCAACCGCACCGGGCATGAGCGTCTTGCGGCAGACCACGTCGCCGTCCACCAGGGTCTCGGCCGACAGGCAGACATCCTCGAGGGTGGTAAACCAACGCTTGTTAGTGACAGTCAGCTCGCCTGCCTCGGCGTCATAAGCCATGCGAACCGGGCAGATGACCTGACCGTACTCAGTGAGGCCCGGGCTCGGCTGCTGCCAAGGGAACACCATGCCATCGATGCAGAAGTTGCTGTTGTTGGGGTAATCGCCGTTGTCGCCACCATACATATCGTAGGCAACGCCGTCCTCGGTCACAGCAGCCAAACCGTGGTCGCACCATTCCCAGATAAACTGGCCTTGGATGCAATCCCAGCGATCGAAGACCTCCTGGTACTCGGACAGGCCTCCGGGGCCATTGCCCATGGAGTGACCGTACTCGCAGTTAATGCGCGGCTTGGGGAACGGATGCTCGCCAAAGTCGTTCATCTGCGACACACGGGAGTACATCGTGGAAATGACGTCGACGGTATCGGCGTTGCGGTCCTCCTCGTAGTGGACCGGACGACCGTCGAGCTCGTGAGCCTTGGCGTACATCGCGCGGATGTTGCAGCCATAGCCGCTCTCGTTGCCCATCGACCACATAATGATGCAGGCGTGGTTGCGCTCCTGCATCACCAGGCGCTCAATGCGGTCGACGTAGGCCGGCTCCCATGCCGGGTCGTCGGTGACCAGGGCGATATTGCCGATATTCTCGAAGCCGTGGCTCTCCATATCGGTCTCGGCGACCAGCATGATGCCATACTCGTCGCACAGCTCGTAAAAGCGCGGGTCGTTGGCGTAGTGGGACGTGCGCACCGCGTTGATGTTGTGCTGCTTCATGAGCTCCAGGTCGCGGCGCATGCGATCGAGGCCCACGGCGCGGCCCTTGTGATCGTCGTGATCGTGGCGGTTGACGCCATGCATCTTAAAGTAAGTGCCGTTGAGGTAGATATGATTGCCCTCGACCGTCACCTCGGCAAGACCCTGGCGATGCGGGACGTACTCGCTGACCTGGTCACCGTCGTAGACCTCAAACGTAAGGTCATAGAGGAAGGGATCCTCGGGATTCCAGAAGTGGGCATCGGTCACGCTGCACTCGGCATGGCCGTCGACGCACTCACCCGTAGCCACCACGTTCTCGCCATCACTGAGCGTAAACACAACGCGGGTAGCTCCCTCGGCAACCGTATCGAGCGTGATCAGAGCGGCATCGCCCTCGCGGTGCGTGCGGAACCTAAAGTCGACCAGGTGTGCGGCGGGACGCTGCATAAGGTACACATCGCGGAAGATGCCCGAGGCCCACCACATGTCCTGATCCTCGATATAGCTGCCATCGCTGTACTGCAGGACCTTGACCGCAAACAGGTTGTCGCCCTCGACGAGCGCGTCGGTCACGTCGAACTCGGCAGACAGGCGCGAACCCTTGGTCATGCCGATAAACTGACCGTTGACGTACAGCTCGCCATAGCTCTCGATGCCGTCAAAGCGAATGATCTCGCGAGCGCCGGCAGGAACGGCGGGAAGGTTGACGATGCGCTGGTACACGCCCGTGGGATCGTCAGAGGGAACGAACGGCTGATCCACCGGGAACGGGAAGCCCTCGTCGGTGTAGGCAAGGTTGCCATAGCCGTCCACCTGCCACAGGTGCGGAACCTCCACGTGATCCCACTCGGGCTCGTACGTGGAAAGCTCCTCGTTAGAGACGGCAGCGGGGCCCTCAAAGAGGCGGAACTGCCACGAGCCGGACAGCTGGACAAACCCGCGCGACAGCTCGCGGCTGTACGTTGCAGCGAGATCGGCGGTCTCATAACCCATAAAGTACGCATGGGGTGCCAGGCGGTTCCTATGGGTGAGCGCTTGGTTTTCCCAATCGTTAATGGTGTCCATGGTGATGCTCCTTCGTCATCGTAGTGATTCTTGTGCAACCGGTTGTCCTTATCTTACGGGCGATGCAAAAAACTGTGCAACCGGTTGTCCGCTGAACGGTCGATTTGGTCGGGTTAACGGTGCAACCGGTTGTACAACCGCGACACTTATGTCACCCTGAGTATCGAAACTCAGCTCAAGACATCGTTCTTAAGCTCGTAGGCAACCGCCACGCCCGCTGATATCTCACCCATACGAGACGTATTCGATTGCGGCTTGGTTGCAAAACGACACCGGTCACCGGATATCATGAACGCTGTTCAGACGCGCTATAGTAAGCTGTATCCGCACCAGCCCGTATCAGCGACAACATCGACCGCATTCTCCAGGAGACGCCATGACCCAACCAGTTCGCACCGCACCTACGCTTGCCGAGGTTGCCGCAGCTGCCGGCGTGTCGCGCTCCACGGCATCGCGCGCTCTCAACGATTCGCCCCGCATTAGCGAGGAAACCAAAAGGCGCGTCCGCGCGGCGGCCAAGGAAGTCAATTTTGTCCCCAACGCTCGTGGCCGAGCGCTCGCTGTCGGGCGCACGGAAATCATCGCCGTGCTCGTGACCGAGCCCCTGAGTGAACTCTTCAGCGACCCCACCTATAGCGAGTTTTTGAGCGGCATTACCGAGGAACTGTCGGAGTCGTCCTATCTGCCCGTTATCTTACAGGCGTCTTCTACGCATGAGCGCAACCGCGCACGCGAGCACTTTGAGCGCCGCTCGTTCGACGCCGTGATCGACGTCTCCCCCTACAAGGGCAGTGAGCTGCTCGAGGTGCTGCGCGAGCTGGGCGTACCCACCGTGTTGTGCGGCCAGCTCGAGGGCCACCCCTATCGCGATGTGTTCTCGACGGTCTACTCTGACGACGAAGAGGGCGGACACTTTGCGGCACTCGCCATGAAGGAACGCGGGCGCAAAGATATCGTCGCCGTGTTGGGACCGCAAGACAACCCCGCTGTTGTCGACCGCCTGCGCGGCTACCGTGCCGTCTTGGGCGAAGACCTCCCAGACGCAAACGTTATCTATACCGGCTGGAACAACGGAGACGGCTATCAGGCCATGCACCAGATTCTCGCGCGCGAGATCGCTTTCGATGGCGTGCTCTGCGGATCGGACCGTATCGCGGCTGGCGTCATCACCGCACTCAACGAGGCAGGCCTATCCGTTCCGGCGGACGTTTCTGTCGTCGGCTTCGACGATCACGAGATTGCGACGCGCTGCATCCCCGCGCTCACGACCGTCCGCCAGCCCCTGCGCGAAGAAGGCCACATGGCCGCCAACATTGCGCTCGACATGATTAAGGGTGCCGAGCCAACCACCTCCGTGATGCACATGCAGCTGATCCAGAGAGACTCGCTATAAGAAACTGGGGCAGGCTTTTCGCCAGACAGTTGTTGCGGAAAGCCTGTCCCGTTTTGAGCGCTCGTTCTGGGGCACAGTTTCCGTTAGACAGCTCAACCGGAAACTGTGCCCCATTATTTTGCCGAATTCTGGGTCGCGCTTTCCCAGAGGACCCCCCTTTGGGAAAGCGCGACCCGTTCTGGACGCAAATTCCGAGACGCAGTTTCCGCGACGCCCGGTCACCCCATGCCCTCACAATCTCGGCGTATAAAAAACGAGGGAAGACACACGTCCTTCCCTCGTTGCGGGCAAGATGTAGCCGCTCGCCTACATCAGGCGCAGGCTGACGTCCTTGAGCTGGGCGCCGGAAACGGCACTCGGAGCGCCCGACATAAGGTCGGAGCCGCTGGCCGTCTTGGGGAACGCCATGACGTCGCGGATGGAGTCGGAACCGGTGAGCAGCATGCACACGCGGTCCAGGCCCAGAGCAAAACCGCCCATCGGGGGCGCGCCAAACTTGAGGGCCTCCATGAGGAAGCCAAACTGCGACTCGGCGCGCTCCTCGGTAAAGCCCAGGAGCTTGAGCATGGACATCTGCATCTCGGCGTTGTGGATACGCATACCGCCGCCGCCGGCCTCAAAGCCGTCCATGACAAAGTCGTAGGTGCAAGAACCGGCTGCCAACGGGTCGGCCTCGATCTTGGCGATGTCGGTCTCGGTCGGCAGGGTGAACGGCTGGTGCTCGGCAGCGTAAGCCTTGCGGTCCTCATCCCAGTGGAACAGCGGGAAGTTGACGACCCACAGGAAGTCGTGGCCCTCGCGCTTGATCTCGAGCGCATTGGCCATGTGGGAACGCATGCCGCCCAGGATCTCGTCAGAGAGCAGGCGCGGGCCGGCGGCGAACATCACAAGGTCGCCGGGCTCGACGTCCATGCGCTCGCGCAGGGCTGCCATCTCCTCGTCCGAGAAGAACTTGACGATGGGGCTGTTGATGGAACCGTCCTCGCGGAAGGCGATCCAGGCCAGGCCCTTGGCGCCAAACGTGGAGGCCACGCCGGCGAGCTTATCGATCTTGGCACGCGCCCAGGCACCGGCGCCCTTGGCGTTGATGGCCTTGACGACAGAGCCCTCCTCGTTCGCAGCGGTCGCGAAGACCTTGAACTTGGAGTTGGCAAAGATGTCGGTCAGGTCGACCAGGTGCATGCCGTAGCGGGTATCGGGCTTGTCGGAGCCATAGGTGTCCATGGCCTCCCAGTAGTTCATGCGACGCAGCGGCGTGGGCATCTCGACACCCATGCGGCCGAAGGCATCGGCAAGAACCTCCTCGAGCGCGCTCATGACATCGTTCTGGTCCACGAAGGACATCTCGATATCGACCTGGGTGAACTCGGGCTGACGGTCGGCGCGCAGATCCTCGTCGCGGAAGCACTTGGCAACCTGGTAGTAGCGCTCGACGCCACCGACCATGAGCAGCTGCTTCAGGAGCTGCGGGGACTGCGGCAGGGCGTAGAAGTTGCCCGGCTGAATACGGCTGGGAACGATGAAGTCGCGAGCGCCCTCGGGCGTGGACTTAAACAGGGAGGGCGTCTCGACCTCCATGAACTCACGGTTGTGCAGCGCCTCACGAATGGCAAAGGTAAAGTCGGAACGCAGCTTGAGGTTGGCCATCATCTCGGGACGGCGGAGGTCCAGATAGCGATAGCGCAGGCGGGTGTCCTCGCTGGTCTCGATGCCGTCCTCGATCTGGAACGGCGGGGTGACGGACGTGTTGAGCACCTCAGCATGATCGGTCAGGACCTCGATCTCGCCGGTCGCGAGCTTGGTGTTGGTGGTCTCCTCGCCACGAGCGCGCACGACGCCGTGGATCTTGATGGGCCACTCGGGACGCATGGTCTCGGCGATCTTAAAGGCATCGCCATCGGAGTGCTCGGGGTCGAAGGTGAGCTGCGTGATGCCCTCGCGGTCGCGAAGGTCGCAGAAGATAAGGCCGCCGTGGTCGCGGCGACGGCTCACCCAACCGGTGAGGGTGACCTCTTCGCCCACGTTCTCGAAGCGAAGCTCGCCGCAGGTACGGGTGTGCATGGAATGCTCGTCAATGGGACGGGTCTGGCTCATACCAGTGATCCTCCTTTATGGATCTGTGCCGCCCCGTGTCGTTCCGGGCGGCGTCGTACAGATTTGCCCTGCCTGCGTAAACCGCGCAGCCGGACATGGCGTTCTATCTTATCGCACCTGCGTCGATGTGCCGCGGAAAAGTAGCTCCTGCCCAAAGACTTGACGGAGACGAAACAATTGACGCACCGCGGCCGTCGCCAAGGCGCGCCACGTGCGACAATGTGTCCCAATACAACTGCACTCGGAAAGGCCCGCCATGACTGCACGCCTCATCGTTATGGATATCGACTCCACGCTCATCGACCAGGAGGTCATCGACCTGTTGGGCGAGGAGGCCGGCGTAGGCGAGCAAGTGGCGAAGATCACTGAGCGCGCCATGCGCGGCGAGCTTGACTTTAAGCAGGCGCTCGAGGAGCGCGTGGGGCTGCTTGCCGGCCTGGACGAGAGCGTGTTCGAGCGCACCTTTGCGCGCGTGACGTTTACCCCCGGCGCGCTGGAGCTTGTGCGCTCGGCGCACAGCAAGGGCTGGAAGGTCGGCGTGGTAAGCGGCGGCTTCCACGAGGTCGCCGATAAGATCGTGGCCGCTGCGGGCATCGATTTTTGTCTAGCGAACCGCCTGGAGGTCGTAGACGGCAAGCTCACCGGTAAGTTGGCTGCCGACATCGTGACCAAGGAATCCAAGCTCATCCAGCTGCTGGATTGGGCAGTTGAGTGCGGCGTCGATATGGCACACACCGTGGCAATCGGCGACGGCGCCAACGACATCCCCATGATTCAGGCCGCGGGCACGGGCATCGCGTTTTGCGCCAAGCCCAAGACGCGCGAGGCAGCCCCGTTTACCATCGACGAACGCAACCTGATGCTCGCCATGGACATCATCCTGCGTGACTAGTCGATCCGTCTAACAATTGAATCAGTCTGTCCTATAGTTTCCGAACAATTTTGTCTTAGTGTTCGGAAACATACCCTTTGAGTGCTAGACTTTGCGCCGTCGAAGGGAACATATATGGATAAGCAAGATCTTGAGCAATTGCTGAGCGATGTTGCCGGCGGAGCAGTCGCCCCGGCAGTCGCCCTCACGCGCATCCAGACGGCTCCGACCGCCGATTTAGGCTTTGCGCAGCTCGATCTTTCGCGCGGAGTGCGCCAGGGAGCCGGCGAGGTTGTCTACGGTGCCGGTAAAACCGCCGAGCAAATTGCCGCCATTATCAAAGCATTACTTGATGCCGGCCAGGAGCGCATCCTGGTCACACGCTTGGATGCCGAAAAAGCCGCGCGCACCGCTGAGCTTCTCGGCAACGACATCGACCTGGGATATATCCCGGACGCCCAGCTCGCCTTGGTGGGTGGCAAGCCCTCCCCCACCGGCAACGGACGCATCGTCGTCGCCTGCGCCGGCACGAGCGACCTGCCCGTCGCCGAAGAGGCGGCACTGACGGCCGAGTTCTACGGCAACGAGGTCGACCGCCTCTACGACGTAGGTGTCGCCGGCCTGCACCGCCTGCTCGCACATGCCGAGGAACTTGCCCAGGCACAGGTGGTCATCGCCATCGCCGGCATGGAGGGCGCTCTGGCGAGCGTCGTCGGCGGTCTGGTGAGCTGTCCGGTCATCGCCGTTCCCACCAGCGTGGGCTACGGCGCGAACTTTGGTGGCGTAGCCGCGCTGCTCGCCATGCTCAACTCCTGCGCCAGCGGCGTTTCGGTCGTCAATATCGACAACGGCTTTGGTGCCGCCTACCAAGCAAGTCTTATCAATCATCTGAGCGCCGGCGCGTCCTGCGCCCGCTAAGGAGCATTTCATGTCCAACCATCAGCACACGCTTATCATCGACGGCACCTCGGGCATCAGCGGCGACATGACCGTCGCGGCCCTGCTCGACCTGGGCGCCAGCGAGGAACAACTGCGCGAGCAGCTCGCCACGCTTCCGGTCGGCGGCTTTGAGATTGCCGTTACGCGCGCAAACAAGCATGGCATCGACGCCTGCGATTTCGACGTCCAGCTTGCAGAGGAGCTCGAGAACCACGATCACGATATGGCCTGGCTCTACGGCAACGAAGCAACTGCCGAGCACACGCACGAACATGAGCACCACCATCATGACCACGACGAGCACGAACACGAACACACACACGAGCATGACCATGAGGCCCACGGCCATGGCCACGAGGGCCATCATCACGCCCACCACCATCACCATCGTTCTTTGGCGGACGTCACCGCCATCATCGATGGCTCGCAGCTAAGCGATGGCGCCAAGCGTCGCGCTCTCGCCATCTTTACCGCACTCGCTGCCGCCGAGGCCAAGGCTCACGGCAAAACGCCCGAGACCGTCCTGTTTCACGAGGTAGGCGCCGTCGACTCCATCGTCGACGTCTGCTCGGTCGCCATCTGCCTCGATGACCTTGGTATCGAGGATATTGTCGTCGAGTCGCTCTCCGAGGGCCACGGAACCATCCGCTGCGCCCACGGCCTCATGCCCATTCCCGTCCCCGCTGTCGTCAACCTGTGCCAGGCGGGCAATATCGCCCTCACGCCTGCACCGGTCGCCGGCGAGCTCGTGACGCCCACGGGCGCCGCCATCGTCGCCGCACTGCGTACGACCGAGCACCTGCCAGCCCGCTACCACATCGAAGCCGTCGGCTACGGCGCCGGCAAGCGCCCCTACGAGGGCTGCTCCGGCACGCTCCGTTGTCTGCTCGTTCACGTGGATGCATAGCCATGGATGCCCGCAAAGAAAAAAGCCGCGCTGCCATCGTCGCGGCGTTCTCCGAGCTGCTACGCGAAGAGGACTACGGCAAGATTACCGTCGGCGACATCATCGCGCGCGCTCACGTAGGCCGCGCGACATTCTACGGCCTCTTTAAGAGCAAAGACGACCTACTGTCCGAGCTCGTGAGCGACATCTGCACCCACGCCCTCGACGACGATGGCACACCGCTCGACGACCCACTCGTGCAGGTCGAGCATATCCTCAACAACCTCTGGGAACGCCGTCAGGGCGTTCGAGCCCTCGTAGCCGGCGCCGGCTCCCGCGTCTTCGCCGACTGTCTCCGCAAGACCATCATGTCACGCGCAGCCGAAACCGTCCCCGCCGACCCCGCAGGCCCCGCCGGCACCATGGACCGCAGCTTCCTACTACACCACATAGCCTCAAGCTTCGTAGCCACCATCCAATGGTGGGCCTGGCACAACTTTCAAGTAGACAAAGCCGACGTAGCCAAAGACTACTTATCGGCCATAAAACCCCTCTTCAACTAAGTAAGAACATCATCCCAAAGCATCGCCCCAACCCAGGGCGCCACGCATCCCAAAGTGTCACTCGCGCTTCACCGCCCCCAACAGCAACAAGCCCCTCCCATCCAAATCCAAATTCAGATTTATATGTTGGGCTGCTTGTTCCAACGCGGCCAAGATCCCGCAGCTGTCCGCATGGGGTAACTTCCCAGCGCATTCCGCAGGACGAAAGAACCCCCGCCGCACGAAGTGCGCAGCGGGGGTTCTTTCATGTCCGAGGACGCGCTGGGAAGTTACCCCATGCGGCCAGCGGACAACTATGTAGCCTCAGACTAGAACATGCCCAAGAAACCGTGCACAAACAGCGCGGCCAGAGCGGCACCGATAAACGGTGCGATGCCAGGAACGAGCAGGCCGTACTTCCAGTTGTTGTCAGCCTTGTTCTTAATCGGCAGCACCTGATAGGCCATGCGAGGACCAAGGTCACGAGCCTGGTTCATGGCGAAGCCGGTGATGCCGCCCATGCCCATGCCAACAGCCCAAACGATCAGACCGACGCAGATGGCGAGCATCAAAACGTTCTCGCCGGCGCGGCTAGCGGCAGCAAGGATGGCGCTGATGAACACAAAGGTGCAGATGGCCTCGCAGAAGAAGTTGCGAGCATAGTTCGTGCCCTCGGTAGTAGGGTTGGTCGAGAAGATGTTGCGCTGGGCAATAGGGTCGACGACGCCCTCGGAAGCCTTGAACTCATCGGCATACATCAACCACGCGATCACGGCACCCGCAAAGCCGCCGAGCATATCGGCAATCATGAAGGGGATGCAGCTGCTCCACGGCACCAGGCCTACGATGCACTGGGCAAGCACCATGGCGGGGTTCATGCACACGGCGCCGCCAAAGACAAACAGGCAGACCGAGATGCCAAAAGACCAGGTGGTGATGGCAAACATGTGACCGGAGCCCTGATACTTGGTGCCCTTGAGCACGGTATCGCAGTGCACGCCCACGCCAAAGATGATCATGAGGGCCGTTGCGCCGAATTCGCAGAGGAGTTTGGTAAGCATAAAACCTTATCTTTCTTGTCGGTTATAAACGATTCGTTTAGGCCGCGTACTAGTGCTGAGCGACGACAACGCCCAGGCCATCGGGAATGACGGCCACCTTGGCATCGGCACCCTTCATCTCAAAGGCGAGCTTGAGCGCCTCATCGAGGGTGTTGACCGGCGTCATGTGCATATCCTTGATCATCTGGTGATCGCACAGGTCGGTGACCATGATCACAGGGTGATGCGCCAGGATGCGGGCAAAGATCTGGCTCGTCCACTGGTCGGGCAGGGTCTCGTCCTTAGGACGGTCGATGCAGGCACGCTCAAACTCCGCCGGATCGTTGTCGGCGATGTTGTGATAGAAGCCCTCGCCACCGTGGCCGTCGGCACAACCGGCGACGTCGATGATCACGCCGCCCTCGGGAAGCGTGGCCTCGGCAGAGCACATGCCCTTCACGGCCTGATAGATGTTCTGGTCGAGCGGGTAGCCGCCGTTGGTGGTGATGGCGATCTCGCACTCGACGGGCTCAACGCCGGCAAGGCTCTTCACGAACTCGCAGCCAGCCTCGTGTGCCTTATGGATGTCGCCTGCAAAGGAGCCGATAACCTCATGCTTGCCGTTGAGCACCACGTTGAGCACAAAGGCAAGGTGAGCCATCTCGGCAGCGGCAAACATGTCCTCGCTCACGTGGTTGTGGCACAGGTTGCCGGCACGCGAATGGGAATCGTTCACAAACTGACCGTTGTGGTTGTACATGATGGTCTTGTAGCTGGCGATGCCAGGCAAGACGGACTTGCGGCTACCAGAGAAACCGGCAAAGAAGTGCGGCTCAATAAAGCCCTCGGCAAGCAGCAGATCGCAATCGGCGGCAATCTTGTTGATGATGCACTCGCCACCAGAAGGCAGGGTGCCGATCTTTTTCATCATGCTGTCGTCAGTCGCGACGTGCATAACGATTTCCTCGTTGGCAACGATCTCCTCGCCGTACTTGTTGACGAGTTCCTCATGCGTCGACGGACGATGCATACCCGTAGCAACCAAAATGCGCACGCGAGCCTCGGGCGCAGCGGAATGGATGTGATGCAGCAGAATAGGCATCGTCACACGCGAGGGAACGGGACGCGTATGATCGGAGCTAATAATGACAATATCCTTCTTGCCAGCACAAAGCTCCTCGAGCGACGGCGAGCCATAAGGGTTGGCAAGCGACTCCTCTACCAGCTCTTCCTGCGATTTCGTGGTCTTAAACTCGTTTTGATGACCTTCCATCACACCCGCGAAGTTCTTATCCTCGAGCTCCAGATGCAACGTCTTGTGGTCAAACGGCAGTTCACATTCAAACAATGACGAGCGCCCTCTTCCTTTTCAACTGACACACTAGATAAACCGTTGGAAGGATACGCCGCTCACCGAAAAACACCACCGTCCACCGACTCATTAACACAACGTTCATATTTGACCCACAACAAAACGGCCACGATCCCAAACGGGACCGCAGCCGCCTGTCAAAGACACTATAGACAGGATGATTTACGCAGCGCCGAGGCAAACATCTAGTCCGAGACGTACGCACGTAAGCCATTTTGCATAAATTCGTTAATTAATTGCATAAGATGGCGCATGGATTTCTGGCCATAACTGGGTAGTACCCTCCGGAGCGTGCATTTTTGCGAGTATTCAGCATCGCGGGATAAGATTTTGGTGCCAAAAATCTTTCAAAAGGTAGATAGTCCTCATGACTCGACCCATCTGGATAGCATGCGGCGAGAAACCAGCCATATATGATCGTCGCCAAAGCCCAATCGTCGTGCAAAAGCATCAACAAAGGCAGCGAAAGCCGGCTATGGCCTTATGCATCAATCTTTGGCTGCTGAAAACTCCGTTTTTTGCACGTCGCCCCAAGCACCACCCTCACCCAGCGGCTGATCCGCCGAAGACCGGACATCGCAGGGCCCGCCATTAGTTTACTTTTAGGCACACTCCGCAGGACGCAAGAAGCCCTCGCCGCACTCCACATTAAGCGCGAAGCGCGCCATTATCCCCTTCAGCCCCAATCCCTGAAGACCGAGGACGAAGGGGCCCGATGGGTTTCCCTCTGAATGCATTCCGCAGCACGAAGCCCCCTTATCCGCAGCTCCGAAGGAGCAGGATAAGGGGGCTTCAAGTGCGAGGACGCATTCAGAGGGAAACCCATCGGGCCCCGGTGAGAGCCACAGGGCTATCGATTACCCCGTGTTCTGCAATCCTGCCGAGACGCCGGTCACAGTCGAAAGAATCAGGCTCATGTACTCGGCCTTCTTCTCCTCGGCCATCTCGTCCTGGTTCATACGCACCTCGCGAAGGGCGCGGACCTGGGCGATGGACAGGGCGTCGACGTAGGGGTTGCGCACGCGGACGGCGCAACCGAGCACGCGGCGACGCTGCAGCGGCCACTCATCACCGACGATGGCAAGGACCCACTTACGCGTGAGCTGCATCTCGGTGAAGACCTTCTCGGACAGATCCTGGCGATCGCCCAGGTGCAGATACATCTTGGCGATGCGCTGGTCGGTCTTGGCGATCGACATCTCGATGTTGTCGATAAAGGTGCGGAAGAACGGCCACTCCTGGTAGGCAGCCTTGAGCTGGTCAAGATCGCCAAGCTGCTCGCAGGCGGTGCCCAGACCGTACCAAGCGGCCAGGTTAATGCGCGCCTGGCTCCAGCTGAAGATCCACGGGATGGTACGCAGGTCGTCGAGCGACTTGGCACCCAAGCCGCGCTTGGCGGGACGCGAGCCGATCGGCAGCAGACCGACCTCGGTCAGCGGCGTCACGGTCGAGAACCATGGCGTAAAGTCCTCGGTGTTCAGCAGGTCCAGATAGCGCTCGTGGCTTGCGGTGTTGAGCTTCTCGGCCATATCCCAGAACTTCTGCGTGGTCTCGGTGTTGGTCTTCTCGACACTCGGGGCCGACTGCAAAAGCGTTGCGGCAGCAACGGACTCAACATGGCGCTGAGCCAGCGTGCGGTTACCGTAACGGGCAAAGATGACCTCGCCCTGCTCGGTAAGCTTAAAGAAGCAGTTGACCGAACCCTTGGGCTGCGCCAGCACGGCCTTGTTGGCCGGGCCGCCGCCACGGCCCACGGCACCGCCGCGACCGTGCATGAGCACCAGGTCGATATCGTTCTTCTCTGCCCACTTGGCGATGCGCTCCTGCGCGGAGTGCAGCGCGAGCATGGCCGTGGTAGGACCGGCATCCTTGGAAGAGTCGGAATAGCCCAGCATGACCTCCATGCGGCGGTTGGTCTGGGCAAGGCGCTTTTGCACCACGGGCAGCGTAAGCATCTGATCGAGCACGTCGACGCAGCCCTCGAGGTCCTCGAGCTGCTCGAACAACGGGATCACGTCGAGCTCGGGGACATCCTCCTCGTGTGCAAAGGACAGGTGCGCCAGCTCAAAGACGTCGGCCACATGCTGAGCGCTCTTGGTAAACGAGATGATGTAGCGGTGCGCCATCTTCTTGCCGTAGCGCTTTTGGATGGAGCCGATAGCGCGGAAGGTATCGATGACCTCGCGCGTCATGGGCTGCAGGTCGCCATGGATACCGTTCTCGTGGATATCCTTAAGGGCGCGGGCATGCACCACGGAGTGCTGACGGAACTCCATCTCGACCATATGGAAGCCGAAGGACTCGACCTGCCAGATGATGGTCTGGACCGGGCCGTAGGCAGCACGGACGGCACCGCAGGCGGCCAGCGAGCGCTGGACGACGCGCAGGTCCTCCAGGAACTCATCGGCGCTGTGGTACATGGTGTCGGTGATACGACGGACGGTGGCGTTCAGGCGGTCGGCCATGACGAGCATGACGGCGCGATGCGGCTCGTGCTCGGAGATCAGCTCGGCGCGGGCCGTGTAACGAGGGCTCATCTCGACCTGATGGTTCCACAGGTTAATGAGCTCGGCCGACGGCTTGCTGTAGGTAGCCTCGAGCGTGAGGTTGCGGCCGATGTGGCGGCACTTGTCCTCGAGCTTGAGCACCATGTGCGTAAAGTACTTGGCGGCGACCTCACGGCTCACCTTGGCGGTGACGTTGGGGTTACCGTCGCGGTCGGAACCGATCCAGCTGCCGGGATGGAAGAACGCCGGGCACAGCGGCGGCACAGTACCGGCCTTGTCGCCCAGCACCCAATCGTCAAAACGACGATAGATAACGGGGATAACGTCGAACAGCGTGTTATCGAAGATGTCGATGATGGTATCGGCTTCCTCGACCGGCGTGGGCTTCTTGAGCGCGATGGGACTCGTACGCACCAGGGCGTCGATCTCCTGCAGCATATGGCGCTCGTTCTCCACCAGGTCGGAGCCGCCCAGACGCGGACGCTCCTCCAGCAGGTTGGAGATACGGCGGATCTTGCCCTCGACGGCCTTACGACGGGCCTCGGTGGGATGTGCGGTAAAGACAGGGTGGAACTCGAGCTTGTCGAGCAGCTCGTTGGCACCCTCGACACCCAGCTCATTCACCAGCTGGTGATAGGCAACGGTAAGCTCGTTGGCAGGATCGACCTCGGTATCGGTCGACGCACCGGCCTCGCGCTCGCGCAGCTGCGCCACACGGTAGTTCTCCTCCGACAGGTTTGCCAGATGGAAAAAGCTCGTAAAGGCGCGAACGATGACCTGCTGCTTATCGAGCGGCAGGCTGTCGATCAAATCGACGACCTCACGAAATGCCACGGCAGTGGGCTCGTCGGCGGTGGGCACGCCCTGCTCGTCGACGGCTTCGTCGGCAGCGCAGGTACCGGGGTTGCCGGCATTGACCACAATCTCGGCTGTCAAAATCTTGTCGAACAGGTCCGCGATCTCGGGATCATACTCGCTAAGCACACGGCGCTCCAGGCGCAAGAACAGCGCCAGATTGTCGCGCAGCTCCTCGGGGATCTCGATCTCGGCGAGACGCTCCCTGGACTCGGCATTCGAGCCGATTCGGTTAACGAGGCGGTTGACCACGGCAGCGACGCGCGCCGCGGCTTCGGGTACAGACTGGTTGCTTAGGTTCTCAGCCACGTTTCCTCCCATTCCTCCTTCTATGCACGTAACATGCGGTATTCATTATAGGCGCTTGAGAAATACTTTCGACACTGATTGCGCTTTACCACACAAAAGTATTTTCTGCATTGCAAAGGTTTTTGCCCTAAATGGTCGTATTTCTCGGTGGGCGGCATACGTAAACGGGGGCATTCCGCATAAAAGCGAAACACCCCCGTAACAATCGCTCTCCATGAGCAGGGCACGTTAGCAGGCCCGAAGCTCAAAAAGATGCGCTACAGGCGCTCGCGAACCGCCTCGACGACGTTGTCCAGATCGGCGAGCACCTCGTCATGGCTCTGCATGTCGCGCACTTTGACCTTGCCGGCGGCAAGCTCGTCGCCACCCAGGACCAAGATGAGCTTGGCGCCTACCTTATCGGCTTGCTTAAACTGGGCCTTGAGCGAACGACCCTGATAGTCGGCCTCGGTCACGATACCTGCGGCGCGAAGCTCCTGCGTAATGGCAAAGACGTTCTGACGCAGCTCCTTGCCGGCGTTGGCGACATAGACGCACGGGGCCTCATCGGCACCCAAATCGCTGCCAAAGGCCTGCAGGGCCAGCAGGGCGCGCTCAAAACCGACAGCAAAGCCGACGCCCGCCGTGGGCTTGCCACCCTCGAGCTCGACCAGGCCATCGTAGCGGCCGCCGCCGCCGATGGAGCCGACGCCGGCGCCAGGGGCCTCGACCTCAAAGACAGTACGGGTGTAGTAGTCCAGGCCGCGCACCAAGGTGGGATCCTCGACATACTCGATACCGGCGGCATCCAGATAGCGCTTGACCTGCTCGTAGTGCTCGCGGCACTCATCGCACAGGTTGTCACCCATCAGCGGAGCCTCGGCCATGATCTCGCGGCAGTGGTCGTTCTTGCAGTCGAAGGCACGCAGCGGGTTGAGCTCGGCGCGCTCGCGGCACTCGTCACACATCTCGTCTGCGTGATCGAGGATGAACTGCTTGACCTGCTCGCGGTAAGCCGGACGGCACTGGGCGTCACCCATCGAGTTGATGAGCAGACGAAGCTTGGAAAGATCGAAGCCCAGGCGCTTGTAGAACTCCATGAGCATGATGATGCACTCGGCGTCTGCCGCCGGATCGGGAGCGCCGAGCCACTCGATGCCCACCTGGTGGAACTGGCGCAGGCGGCCCTTCTGGGGACGCTCGCCGCGGAACATGGCCTCGGCGTAGTAAGCCTTAAACGGCGTGGAGCCCTGGGGCACCAGATTGTTCTCGACGACGGCGCGCACCACGCCGGCCGTGCCCTCGGGGCGAAGTGCCAGGCGCTGCTTGGGCTTGAGTTTGGTGTCGGTGCCCTCGGTAAAGACGCGCTCCAGGTTGGCACCGCTGAACACGCGGAACATTTCCTTGCGCACGACGTCGGTCGACTGGCCGATACCGTGGACAAACACGTCAACCTGCTCGATCGCGGGCGTCTCGATGGGTTTAAAACCAAACGGCTCGAACACGCCGGCCGCAATCTGCTGCATCTTTTGCCAGGCGCGCATCTCGGCGCCGATAAGGTCGCGGGTTCCCTCCGCCTTCTGTGCCTGCATGGGCAAACACCTTTCTTTTGTATCGCGTCATAGGTAGTGGACATTATACGGCACAAAGCAGCAACGCGGCGGCGCGCCTGACCGAACGAGGGT
>UQRW01000036.1 GCA_900543515.1 uncultured Collinsella sp. | reverse complement strand
TCTCAAAACAAGGCAGGCACCCCGGCCCCGCCGGCAAATAGCGGACACTCCGCATGCAATCTATGCAAACAAACAAGTACGCTTAGCTACATTCGGTAAGATCGAGCACGCTGCCCTTCACGATAAGCGCCGGCTCCAGAACGACTTCTTCGGCACGTCTACCGCCCCTACCGGCAAGGCGCTTGGACATGCAGCCAAAAGCATGCTCCGCGAGGATACCAGGATCCTGCTCAATCGCGGTCAGCGCCGGCTCAAAGAGAACGTCGGCGGCCGAGTTGTCGTAACTCACCACCGAAATGTCGCCCGGAATGCTCTTCCCCATCTCGTGTAAGCGCTTGAGCAGACCAAGGGCAATGTTGTCCGAACTTGCGAACACAGCGGTGGCATCAGTTGCGAGCACCGCCTCCGAGGCCTCGTAGGCACTCGGAATGTAGTACTCGCTCTCAAACTCCAAACGTGCGTCGATAGGCAGGCCAACCTCGCGCAGCGCGCGCTCATAGCCGGCAAGTCGCTTACGCCCCGTATTGGAACGGCGCGCGTTAACCAAGCAGGCAATGCGGCGGTGGCCTTGCTCGATCAGATAGCGGGTGGCCATGTAGCCGCCCATCTCGTGGTCGAACATCACCTTGTCGCACTCGAGCCCCTCAATGGCACGGTCGACCATCACGGCCGGGATGGGCAGGTGGCTGACTTCTTCGCGCAGGGCACGGTCGTCGGAGAACTCGTCGCCCACGACCAGGAAGACGCCATCAACGCCGCGCGTCACCAGCTGGCGCAGCAGCTCCAGATCGTCATCGGCGCTTCCACCCGAGCTGGTAATGAAGAGCGCATAGCCATCCTCGCGGCAGCGCTTTTCCAGGCTACCGGCGAGCGAGGCAAAAAAGCGGCTCTCGATGTTAGGGACGATAAGGCCCAGCGTGCGCGACTCGCGCATGACCAGGCTGCGCGCGATCTGGTTGGGAACATAGTGGTTGCGCGCCGCGACCTCCTTGATGAGTTTGCGGTTTTCTTCCGAGATGCGACAGGGCCGATTATTGAGCACAAGCGAGACCGACGAGGGGGAAAGCCCCACCTCCTGGGCGATCTGCTTGAGGGTGACTTTGTTGGCCATCTCGCTCCTTCCGGGTTTACGCGCAATCTCTTGAAAGTATAGCGACTACCCCTCTACCTCGGTGATAAACACTTTACCAATCCGGTAGACGGCTGTTTTATCGCCGCCAGCGCACCAAATCCGTCCGGGTGGGGTATATTGCAATCGATTGATGACAACGACCACCAAAAGGCGGATATTCGTATGCACGAGAACGACTTTTTTAACGAGGACCTGCTGTGCGCGCTTGCTGGCGTTGCCGGCGAGGACAACGTGCTGATGAGCGAGCCCATGCGCGAGCACACCACGTTTAAGATCGGCGGCCCGGCCGACGTCTTTGTCACGCCCGATACCGAGCAGGGCCTCGTCGCCACGCTCGACACCTGTTATCGCTGCGACCTGCCGCTCACCATCGTGGGCAACGGCTCCGACCTGCTCGTCGGCGACAAGGGTATCCGCGGCGTCGTCGTGGCGTTGGGCGAAGGCCTCTCCGACATTACGATCGACGGCACGCACGTCACGGCGGCAGCCGGCGCGCTGCTTTCCGATGTCGCAGCCGCGGCAGCCGAGGCCTGCCTCACCGGCATGGAGCCCATCTCGGGCATCCCCGGATCGGTCGGCGGCGCCTGCTACATGAACGCCGGTGCCTACGGTGCCTGCATGGCCGATGTGCTGGAGTCCGTGCGCGTCTACAAACCCGCTCGCCAGCTCGACGACGGCACCCGCGGCAGCGGCAATATCATCGAGTTCGATGTCGACGAGCTCAACCTGGGTTATCGAAAGAGCCGCATCGCCGATGACGGCTTTATCGTGCTTTCGGCCACCTTCAATCTCGCCCCGGGCAACGCCGCGATGATCAAGGCCGACATGGACGACTACCGCCAGCGCCGCGAGGACAAGCAGCCGCTCGACATGCCGAGCGCCGGCTCCACTTTCAAGCGCCCCGAGGGTTACTTTGCCGGCAAACTCATCATGGATGCCGGCCTGCGAGGACACGCCGTTGGCGGCGCGCAGGTGAGCGAGAAGCACTGCGGCTTCATCGTCAACGCCGACCACGCCACCGCCGCCGATGTCGACGAACTCATCCGCGACATCCAAGCCAAAGTCAAAGAGCAGTTCGACGTAGACCTAGAACCCGAAGTCCACCGAGTAGGCGAATTTTTATAAAAAGAAGGCCCCGAAAGGGGCCTTCACCATATTTATTCAGACAACCCAGTCCGGTGTGTCACGCCTTGGACCCAGAAGGTCCGGGGCTGGGGGCGAGGCATAAGGTTGGTCGCGAGTTCCGCACGCAAAGAAGGCCACTTAATGTGGCCTTCGTCTTGCGCAGGACTGTAGAGCAGGCAACCTTATGCCTCGCCCCCAGTCCCGGACCAACTTGCTTCAAACCGCAGCTACGACAGCGCGATACCGCCAAGCCAGCCCCAACGCACGCCAGAGCCAGTGCCATAGAAGCTAATAAACGAATCAAGCGACTTAGACGTAATGGCACCCTCGTTGCTCATAACGATGCCGCCGCCAACGTAGATACCCACATGACCGTAGATGAGGCCCGGAGCACCCGTGCCGCTATGCGATGAGTCGGCCACGATCATGCCCACCTGTAGCGCCGAGCGGTCGGAGCTATAGCACCAGGCGTTGAACATGTCACACGCGTTGCCGCCAAAATAGCCCACGCCGGCGTTACGGAAGACATTGGTAACCCACGCCGCGCACCAGTTCTGACCCGGCGAAGGCGTGGAGTAGCACGCGTTGACGACGGCCTGCTGTTTGCCCGAGCCGGCATTCTGTTGCGGGGTTCCGGGCGCATACGATCCGCCACCCGAGCTTGAACCACCCGAGTAGGAATTGTTCTTGTTCGCGGCAGCCGCGGCAGCGGCAGCCTTCCTAGCGGCCTCCTCGGCCTGGGCGGCAGCGAGGATCTCGGAATCGCGCTGAGCCATGAGCTCCTTGACGTCGTCGGAAAGACCGTTCAGCACGGTCTGGACTTCTTGCTGCTTGGCCTGCATATCCTGCATCTGAGCCGTCTGCTGGTCCTTGAGTTTCTCCAGGTCGGCCTTTTGTGCTTCGAGCTCGGTCTTCTGTGCGTCGAGCTCAGACTGAATCGTCTGGATATCCTCGATGGCATCGCGGTCACTCTTGTTGATCTTCTCAACGTAATGCGCGTTGGCGACGAGTTCCTCAAACGAGCCAGAGGCCAGCAGCAAAGACAGGATGTTCGTGCCGCCGGACTTGTAGCTGGCGGCCACGCGATCGGAAAGGTCGTTGCGCTTCTTCTTGAGCTCGGCCTTCTTTTCATCGATCTGGGCCTGCGTGTCGTCAATCTTGCCCTGGACATTCTCGATGTCGTTGAGGGTCTGGGCATTCTTGTTGGCCAGCGCCGCATACTCATTTGCGATGCTGTCGAGCTGGGCCTGAACCTCGTCGAGCTGGGCCTGGGCGGCATTCAGTTTATCGGTGGTTTCTTTGGAAGCCTCCGCCGCATGGGCGCGAGCGGGCAGACCAAAAAGAACTGCCGCAGAAGCGGCGCCGAACAGGGCCTTGAGGGCAGTGCGGCGCGAGAGCTCCTGAGAAAGGATGGAATCGCTGTTTGGTGACATATGTACTCCGTTACATGCTTATTTATATGTCGCTCAACTCATACATATTAGCGTACATATGGCGCGTCCCAACGATTTCCACGAACGGCAGGAAACTACAAGGTCAGCGGCTCGTAAGCAAATGCCAAAGATCAGGTTATGCGTACGCAAGCTCTTTTATGAGTACGTTAGCACAATCCTCTGCTTTTCCCACAGCGCACGATTTGGGCGTCCCCGCCTGCGCTATACTCCCCTGAAGAAGTGTTCCTGATTCGATAGGAGACTACATGTCCAAAGCACTCGACCCCAAAGACACCTGCGTCCTCGTTACCGGTGGCGCCGGCTTTATCGGCTCGCACACCGTCGTTCAGCTGCTCGAAGGTGGCTACCAGGTCGTCATCGTCGATGATCTCTCCAACTCCAGCGCCGTCGCCGTCGACCGCGTCAAGACCATCGTGGGCGACGAGGCCGCCAAGAACCTCACCTTCTACGAGGCCAACGTGCTCGACCGCAATGCGATGAACAGAATCTTCGATACCCATCAGATCGACCGCGTCATCCACTTTGCCGGCTTTAAGGCCGTCGGCGAGTCGGTGAGCAAGCCCGTCGAGTACTACCACAACAACATCGAGAACACCCTGGTGCTCATCGACGTCATGCGCAACCATGGCTGCAAGTCCATCATCTTCTCGAGCTCCTCGACCGTCTACGGCGACCCGGACAACCCGCCCGTCACCGAGGAGGATCCTAAGAAGCCCGCGACCAACCCCTATGGTTGGACCAAGTGGATGATCGAGCAGATCCTTATGGACGTCCACACCGCCGACCCCGAGTGGGACGTCGTGCTGCTCCGTTACTTCAACCCCATCGGCGCTCATCCGTCGGGCCTGATCGGCGAGGACCCCAAGGGCATCCCCAACAACCTAGTGCCCTATGTCGCCCAGGTCGCCGTGGGCAAGCTCGAGGCCGTTCAGGTCTTTGGCAACGACTACCCCACCCCCGACGGCACCGGTGTGCGCGACTACATCCACGTGTGCGACCTGGCCTCGGGTCATGTTGCCGCCCTCAACTGGATGAACGGCAAGACCGGCGTCGAGATCTTTAACCTGGGCACCGGCACCGGCACCTCGGTACTCGAGGTCGTCGCTGCCTTCTCCAAGGCTTGTGGCAAGGAGCTGCCCTACGTGATCCGCGAGCGCCGCGCCGGCGACATCGCTGCCAACTGGTGCGATGCCTCCAAGGCCGAGCGCATGATGGGCTGGAAGGCCCAGTACGACATCGCGGACATGTGCCGCGATAGCTGGAACTGGCAGAGCCACAACCCCAACGGCTTCGCCGACGCCGAGTAGCAAAAACCTACATACCGCTCTTGCCCCGATCTCACGTTGTGAGGTCGGGGCTTTTTCATGGCATGTAACCATTCGCCGAAAATCGACCAACTTTTTTATCTTGCCTGTACATGTTTAAACAACATGTTTTACAATAGGCGTATCGAATCAGAACATCGGAGGCGGACTGCACACCCATCGGCAGGCCGACCCCACAACAAGAAGGTTGGTGAGCGCATTCATGGAGCGTGCAAGCGGCGTCCTCATGCCCGTCTCATCTCTGCCCGGACCATACGGAATCGGCGGCTTTGGCTGGAATGCCTACGACTTCGTCGATTTTCTCGCCTCGTGCAAACAACATTACTGGCAGATTCTGCCCCTTACGACGACCAGCTATGGCGATTCGCCCTATCAGTCGTTCTCGGCCCGTGCGGGCAACCCCAATTTCATCGACTTTGCCGAGCTTATCGAGGCCGGCTATCTGGAACAGCGCGATATCGACGGTGTGTATCTGGGCTCCGACCCCAACAACGTTGACTATGGCGCGATTTTTAGCGGTCGCCGCCAGATTCTCGACCGTGCCGCCGAACGTTTCGCCTCCAACAAGCCAGCCGATTTCGACGACTTTGTCCAAACCAACGAAGACTGGCTCATTCCCTACTGCGAGTTCATGACCGTCAAGGAGGAGTGCGGTCTCAAGGCATTTTGGGAGTGGCCCGCAGAGCTCCGTACCCGCGGCGAAGCATCCGCCAAGGTCTGCGCCGCCCATCCCGCGCGCATGCTCTACCACCAGATGACGCAGTACTTCTTCGACCGTCAGTGGAGCCGACTCAAGGCATACGCCAACGAGCGCGACATCCTGATCATCGGCGACCTGCCCATCTACGTCTCGCGCGACTCCGTTGAGATGTGGGCAAGCCCCGAGCTCTTTAAGATCGACGCCGACGGCAACCCCGTCAGTGTCGCCGGCACACCGCCCGATCAGTTCTCCGCCACCGGCCAGTACTGGGGCAATCCCATCTATGACTGGGATGCCATGGAAGCAGACGGCTTCTCCTGGTGGGAAGGCCGCATCCGCGCCGCACTCAACATGTATGACGTTATCCGTCTGGACCACTTCCGCGGCTTCGAGGCCTATTGGGAGGTGCCGTTCTCCTCACCCGATTCGTCCTACGGTTCGTGGACGCAGGGCCCCGGCCTCAAGTTCTTCAAGACGCTCGAGGAAAAGCTCGGCACGCTGCCTATTATCGCTGAGGACCTGGGCTTCCTTACCCCCGGCGTCATCGATATGCGCGACACCTCGGGCTTCCCCGGCATGAAGATCTTGCAGTTTGCCTTTGAGGGCACCAACTCGTATTACCTGCCGCATAACTACATCGACAATACCGTCGCCTATGTAGGCACGCACGACAACGAGACGGCGCGCGGTTGGTTTGAGGGAACGGCCACTCCGCGTCAGCGCGAGCAGGCTGCCCTGTACACCCACCAGCAGGCAGGCGAGTCCATAGCCGACGCGCTCAACCGAACCATCGCCGCCAGCGTGAGCGATACCTGCATCTACACCATGCAGGACCTGCTCAATCTGGGCAACGAGGCGCGCATCAACACCCCCGCCACCCTAGGCGGAAACTGGACCTGGCGCATGCTCGATGGCGCCATCACCCGTGAGCTCGAGCACAAGCTTACCGACTGGACCGAGACCTACTTCCGTATCCCGTCGGAAGCCGAAATCGAGCTTCCCCAATAGGAGCCACCGCGCCCGACCCCACCCCACCGTGCGGACGCGACCGCTTTTCCCGCGCGAGGCCACCCCAATCCCCTCGCGCGGGTTTCTTATGAATTGCAGACATGTAATCAACCCATTACAGGAGGAAACATGCCCCGTATCAATCTCGCAGAACTCGCCGAGCAGTCTTTTGGCATCTCGCTCGAGCAGCTCGATGACCGTCGCATTTACAAACTGCTCGTTAAGCTCGTGCAGGAGCGCTCAGCCGCCTGCCCGCTTAACAATGGCAAGAAAAAGCTCTATTACATCTCCGCCGAATTCTTGATCGGCAAGCTGCTCATCAACAACATGATCGACCTCGGTATCTATGGCGAGGTTAAGGACCAGCTCACCGCCGCGGGCCACGACCTCAATAAGATTGAGGAGTTTGAGGTCGAGCCGTCGCTGGGCAACGGCGGCCTGGGCCGCCTGGCCGCGTGCTTCCTGGATTCCATCGCCACGTTGGGCCTGACCGGCGACGGCGTGGGCCTCAACTACCATTACGGCCTGTTCCGTCAGCGCTTTGTCGACAATCAGCAGAAGGCCGTCCCCGACGAATGGCTCGGCGAGCAGGATATCCTGATCGATGACGACCGCTCCTACACTGTTGAGTTCGGCGACTTTGCCGTTACCTCCAAGCTCGTCAACATCGACGTGCCCGGCTACGGCCAGCCCGCTAAGAATCGCCTGCGCCTGTTCGACCTGGCAAGCGTCGACGACGGCCTGGTACCCGGCAGCTCCATCGACTTCGACAAGACCGAGATCGCCAAGAACCTCACCCTGTTCCTCTACCCCGACGATTCCGACGAGCAGGGCCGCCTGCTTCGCATCTACCAGGAATACTTCATGGTGAGCAACGCCGCCCAGCTCCTGATCGACGAGGCCATCGAGCGCGGCAGCAACCTGCACGATCTGGCCGACTACGCCGTGGTCCAGATTAACGACACGCACCCCACCATGGTCATCCCCGAGCTCATTCGCTTGCTCACCACCGAGCACGACATCGAGTTTGACGAGGCCGTGACCATCGTACGCTCCATGGTCGCCTACACTAACCACACGATTCTTGCCGAGGCGCTCGAGAAGTGGCCGCTCACCAGCCTGCAGAAGGTCTCCCCTGCCATCGCCGACATTATCGTCAAGCTCGATGAGATCGCAAAGGCCGAGCACGAGGACCCGTGCGTCGCCATCATCGACGAACACGACACCGTCCACATGGCCCACATGGACATCCACTTTGGCTTCTCCATCAACGGCGTCGCCGCACTCCACACCAAGATCCTAGAGGACACCGAGCTTCATCCGTTCTACGAGATCTACCCCGAGAAGTTCTCCAATAAGACCAACGGCATCACCTTCCGCCGCTGGATCCAAGGAGCCAACCCCGCGCTTGCCAGTCTGCTCGACGATGTAATCGGCACCGATTGGCGCAGCACCGGCGACCTGAGCAAGCTCGCCGACTTCGCCGACGATAAGAGTATTCTTGAGCGCCTGGCCGCCACCAAGACCGAGGCAAAGACCATCATGCGCCAGTTCATGGCGCTCGAGCAGGGTGTGACGATCCCCTCCAACGCCATCATCGATGTTCAGGTCAAGCGTATCCACGAGTACAAGCGCCAGCAGATGCTCGCGCTCTACATCATCTGGAAGTACCTCGACATCAAGAACGGTAACAAACCTAAGCACCCCGTCACCATCATCTTTGGCGGCAAGGCAGCGCCTGCCTACACTATCGCCCAGGACATCATCCATCTGATCCTGACGCTTTCCCAGTGGATTGCCAACGACCCCGACGTGGCTCCCTACCTGCAGGTCGTCATGATCGAGAACTACAACGTCACCGCCGCCGAGCGCGTGATTCCCGCCGCCGACATCTCCGAACAGATCAGCCTGGCCTCCAAGGAGGCGAGCGGCACTTCTAACATGAAGTTCATGCTCAACGGCGCTTTGACCCTGTGCACGCTCGACGGTGCCAACGTGGAGATTGCCGAGCTCGTGGGCGACGAGAACATCTATACCTTTGGTGCCTCGTCCAAACAGGTCGAGCAGCTCTATGCCGACGGCACCTATGACGCCGGTGTGCTCTACCGCAAGCCCGGCATTAAACTGCTGGTGGACTTCATCACCAACCCGGCCTTTATGGCGACCGGCAATGCCGAGCGCCTGCAGCGCCTGCACGACGACATTAAGGGCAAGGACTGGTTTATGGCCCTGCTCGACATTGAGGAGTACATACAGACCAAGGAGCGCGTGCTGGCAGACTACGAGGACCAGGACGCCTGGATGCGCAAGGCGCTGATCAACATCGCCAACGCCGGCACCTTCTCGTCTGACCGCACGATCTCCCAGTACAACGACGAGATTTGGCACCTGAGCTAATTTCGTTTCCTTTACCCATCCTCTTGAAAGCGGAGTCGTGGCAACGCGGCTCCGCTTTTTGTGCCCGCACGCTACCCTGTGACCCGACTCGACCAAACAATCTCGATCTGTAACAGCTACTCGGTAAAAACGGCCCCAGCTGTTACAGATTGAGACATACCGGCCCCTCCCCTTGGGTTTATCTCAATCTGTAACATCTAACGTCCGAAATCGGCCCTACCCGTTACAGATCGAGACAAACGACCGGTCAGACAATCCCAACACAAAGAAAGGCTCCCCTCTCGCCCAGTGGACGGGAGGGGAGCCTTATATGTGACCGCGGCAAAAGGATGGCAATACCGCAGTCGCCCAAAGGGAGGGTCCGGATGCACCGGGCCTAGATAAGGTTCTTGCCAGACACCTTATCGAAGAGATGGGTCGCGTTCTTCTCGAACTTGAACCAGATGGAGTCGCCCGCCTTGAGCGCGCCCTTGGCCTCAAGGTCGACAACGGGAATAATCAGGACGAACTGGCCATCGGGAGCGGTCACGTGGACATGCTCGGTCGAACCCATGAGCTCGGTCACCTCGACGGTACCCTGGAGCGCACCCTCCTCGTCCTTGTCGGCAAGCAGAATCTGCTCGGGGCGCACGCCGGCCGTGATCTCCTTCACGTCGCCGCCGTCCCAGTTGAGAGCAAGCTGAGCGCAGGTCTCGGGGGCGAGCGCCACGTTCATATCCTCGGTCTTGACGGTAAAGCCGTTGCCCGAGCGCACCAGCTGGGCATCGAAGAAGTTCATCTGCGGCACGCCGATAAAGCCGGCGACGAAGATGTTCGCGGGATGGTTGAAGACCTCCTGCGGCGTGGCGATCTGCTGGACGACGCCGTCCTTCATGACCACGATGCGATCGCCGAGGGTCATGGCCTCGGTCTGGTCGTGAGTGACGTAGATGAACGTGCCCTTAATCTCGTGGCGCAGCTTGATGAGCTCGGCACGCATCTGGTTACGCAGCTTGGCGTCCAGGTTGGACAGCGGCTCGTCCATCAGGAAGACCTTAGGATCACGCACGATGGCGCGGCCGATAGCGACACGCTGGCGCTGGCCACCCGAAAGCGCCTTGGGCTTACGGTCTAGGTACTCGGTGATACCCAAGATCTCGGCAGCGGAGCGAACCTTGCGGTCGATCTCGTCCTTGGGGACCTTCTTGAGCTCAAGCGTAAACGCCATGTTCTCGTACACCGTCATATTGGGGTACAGAGCATAGCTCTGGAACACCATGGCAATGTCGCGGTCCTTGGGTGCCACGTCGTTGACGCGCTTGCCGTCGATGAGCACGTCGCCCGAGGTAATGTCCTCCAGGCCGGCGACCATGCGCATCGTCGTGGACTTACCGCAGCCAGACGGGCCAACGAGGACGACGAACTCCTGGTCGTGAACGGTGAGGTTAAAGTCCTCAACAGCGAGCACGCCGTCCTCGGTAACCTTGAGGTTGTGCTTCTTCTCCTCGGTCTTCTTCTTTTTGCCAAAGAAGCCCTTCTTTTTGGACTCGTTGTTGGGATACACCTTCTGAACATGTTTGAGAACGATCTCGGCCATGTCTTTACCTTTCGATATGCGGCGCCGCGCTGAGGGGCGCCGCAGAAACTTGCAAAACAGTTACGGCATCAGCCCTTGACGGCACCTGCCACCACGCCGTCGATGATGTACTTCTGACAGAGGATGTACATGATAACGATGGGGATAACGACCATCATGATGCAGGCCATCATGGGGCCGAGCTCGACGTGGCCGTAGCCGCCGCGGAAGTACTGGATCAAGATAGGAATGGTCTTGTACTTGGTGGAGTCGAGCGTAAGGTAGGGCAGCAGATAGTCGTTCCAGACCCACATGGTCTCGAGGATGCCGACCGAAAGATAGGTGGGCTTCATGATGGGAAGGACGATCTTAAAGAACACCTGGACCGGGTTGCAGCCATCAATCATGGCCGCCTCCTCGATCTCGAGCGGGATGTTCTTTACAAAACCGGCGAACATAAAGACCGCCAGGCCCGCGCCAAAGCCGAGGTAGATAAAGCAGATGTTGAACGGCGTGTTGAAGCCGATGCGGTCCGCCAAATTGGACAGCGTGAACATGAGCATCTGGAAGGGCACGACCATCGAGAACACGAACAGGTAATAGAAGAAGTTCGAGATCTTGTTGTTGACACGAACCACGTACCAAGCGCACATGGAGCAGCACACCAAGATCAGCACGACCGACGTGACCGTGATGATGAGCGAGTACATAAATGCCGAGGCAAAGCCCTGCTCGTTAAGGGCGTGCATGTAGTTTGCGAGGCCGTTGAACGTCTCGGGCGTGAGCAGATCGAATGCCGTGGTGGTGCTGATTGCGGTCGCTTTCTTAAAAGAATTAAGCGCAATCATGAACACGGGGTAGATCCACGCGAGCGACAGGATCGTAAAGAAAATCGAGAGCGCGCGGTTGATAACCTTATCGCGTTTCATTACTGCTGTACCTCCTTGGACCTCGTGGCCTTAAGCTGGATCATGGAGATGGCCACGACCAGGATGCAGAAGATAACCGCCTTGGCCTGACCAATGCCCTGCCATGCGATACCGGCACGCGAATAGAACGTGTTGTAGATGTTCAGGGCGAGCATCTCGGTGGAGTGCGCGGGGGCGCCGCCGGTAAGGGCGAGGTTCTGGTCGAACAGCTTAAAGCCGTTGGTGATGGACAGGAACAGGCAGATGGTGATGGTCGGCATCAGGTTAGGAATCTTAACCTTCCAAAACGTCTGCCATGCCGTAGCGCCGTCGACCTTGGCGGCCTCGATGTAGTCGGACGGAATGGACTGCAGACCAGCGATGTAGATGATCATCATGTAGCCGACCTGCTGCCACAGGGTCAGGATGATAAGGCCCCAGAAGCCAGCAGCAGAGTTAAGAGCGATGAGCTGGGCGCCCACGTTGGAGAGCAGGCAGTTGATCAGAATCTGCCAAATGTAGCCCAGCACGATGCCGCCGATCAGGTTAGGCATAAAGAAGATCGTACGGAAGATGTTGGTGCCTTTGAGCGCTTTGCGGGTGAGCGCCTGCGCAATGGCGAGGGCGATCACGTTGATGAGCACCGTCGACAGGAAGGCAAACGCCACGGTAAAGAAGAACGACGTGGCAAACTGCGGATCGGACAGTGCGCGCACGTAGTTCTCGATACCGACAAAGTGCGTATTGTTGATGGTAATAAACTGGCAGAACGAGAGATAGAAGCCCTGGATAAAGGGGATCACGAACCCGATCATAAACGCCAGGCACGTGGGCAGCATAAAGAGCGGCCACCAGCGCTTGAGTGCTTTGCCCATAGAAGGGTCCTTTCAATATGCAGGGGGCGGGCAAACCAACGTCTGCCCGCCCCCTGTCGCTAATCAGATAGCTTGGGCAGCAACTACTTACTCGGAAGCAGCCTTCTCGGTCTTCCAGCCATCGACGAAGGCGTTCTTGACGCCGTCCCACTTGCTGTTGTCGGCAGCATAGGCGATCAGAGCCTGCTTGAGGTTCTTCTTCCACTCCTCAGAGGGGATGTAGACGAAGTCCCAAGCGACGGTCTTCTTGCCGTCCTTGGCCATGGCGACGGCCTGCTGCGAGAAGACATTGGTGGTTTCCTTGGCGCTCTTGAACGGAGCGGTCAGACCCATCTTGTCGGCGATGATGCTGGTCGGGGTGTCAGCGGTGACGCACCAATACATGAAGTCCTCGGTGGCCTTCTGGGCATCCTCGGAAGCCTGGGAACTGACGCACCAGTAGTTCTCGCCGCCGGAGCACAGGCCCTGGTTCTCCTCGCCGTCGACACCGATGTAGATGGGCATCATGCCAATCTGATCGTCGGTCATGCCGGCCTTGACGAGGTCAGAGTAGGCCCAGGAGCCGTTCTGATAGAAGACGGCCTTGCCGGTTGCGAACTCGTTGGTGGCGTCGTCGCCGGTCTTGGAGGCAAGCTGCGAAGGATCGCAGGTGGAGTCGGTGATGTACAGGTCGAAAATCTGCTTGAAGTTGTCGAGATACTCGCCCTTGATCTCGTCGTCCTCCTGGTTGTGCTCCTTCTCGAACTCGTAGTAGAGCGGGAGGTTGGCGAGGTGGGTGGTGTAGCGCCAGCTGGAGGAGTCATCCATGCCGGCGGAAGTGAAGGCACCCTCAATGCCAAGCTCGTCCTTGCGGGCCTGGATGTCGTCGGCACAAGCCTTCAGCTTGTCGAAGGAGTTGATGTCCTCGGCCTTGTAGCCAGCCTTCTCGAGCAGCTGCTTGTTGTAGATGATGCCGTAGCTCTCCTGGACCCAGTCGATACCCAGATCCTTGCCATCGGACTGCAGAGCCAGGGAGTCGTCAATGAGCTCACCGCGGAGCTTGGTATCGGACAGGTCGGCGCAGTAATCCTTCCAGTTCTTAAGACCGGTGGGGCCGTTGACCTGGAACAGGGTCGGAGCGGAGCTCTTGGACATCTCGGACTTGAGCTTCTCCTCGTAGGTGTTGGAGGCAGCGGTCACGATCTTGACCTCGACGCCCTTCTCCTTCTTATAGGCCTTGGCGATCTCCTTCCACTCCTTGTCGACCTCGGGCTTGAATTGGAGGAAGTAGACCTCGGCAGCGTCACCAGAAGCAGAGGAGCCGGAGCCGGCAGAACCACCGCAGCCCACGAGACCCAGACCAAGAACCGCAGCCGCGGAACCAGCAAAGCCCAGGAACTGCCTTCTGCTCATTTCGTTCTTCATTACAATCCACCCTTTCACACCGTGGCGGCACCCTTTGCCGCCGCCTTCGGAGATTGGCTCGGGGACTTTGCCCCTTTTGCTGATTTGTACGATACGCTATTTGGCTAGTTGTTTGAACAAGTATTACTAGAGCGGTAGAAAAACTTCGGTGAACGGTAATTTCAACTTGATACTTGACAAGTTTTGTATAAACAATTATTTGTTATTGAATGCAGAGAAAACGCCCGGTCAAGCCGATGCATCGTCGGTTTGACCGGGCGTTTTCTCTTTGAGGGCATGAGTCTCGTCAGGCTGCGAGCTAGCCGGCTATCGCTTGGAGTTGACGCGGTAGTGGAAGATCTCAGGATGCGTACGGGCGTGCGTAACCTCGAACAAAATGCCATCCGAGGTGTATGACTGGCTCTCCATGACGGCGACACAGTTGTATTTGCCAAGGTCCAAGTAGCTGCAGTCCTCATCGTTGGCAAGCTCGACGCTCACCGTACGGCGACTCGCCATCACTTTGACGCCGCGTTTGTGCTCCAGATAGTCGTAAATTGACTTTGCAGCGATCTCGGGCGTCAGGCCTTTGGCGATCGACTCCAGAAAATAGCCGTGGTCCACCTGGCGAGCGCTACCGTTAAGGCTACGGACGCGCACCACGCGAATCAACTCCTCGCCCACCTTAAAGCCCAGGTGACGAGAGAGTTGCTCGGTGCAGACCAGATGTTCAAAAGACTTAACGTCCGTCGATGCAACGGCATTGTTGCGCTTTGCAAACTCGCCAAACGACTCAACCTCTTCGAGTGCGCCCAACATGTCGGTTTCGCCCTTAAGCCAAATAACGCGCACGCCCTTGCCGTGTATGGGCTGCACAAACATCCCGTCGGCCAGCATACTCAAGGCGCGACGGACGGTATTGCGAGTGCATCCGAACTCCGCGGTCAGCTCGGCTTCGGTTGGCAGCATCTCCTGAAACGCATAGGTCCCATTAATGATGCGCGAGCGTATTTCTCGGTAGATTCCTTCGTATATCGCTTTTGGCATTGTTTCACCTCTACATTATTCATTTCCGGCTAGGCACGATAGCATTTCTTAAAGTTGTTTAAACCGAATATCGGTAAAGCGACAGGATTTAACCGTTGACGGTTTCTGTCATGCCCAAATCGGTTTCGCTCAAAACTGCCGGTACGACAATCGTCTGGTCCTCTACAATGAATCCATTGTTTAAATGTTTCCCCACGCGCAACGCGCCTCGATATTCGGAAGGCAGAACATGCTGCAAAAAATCCAACGCTTTGGCGGGGCAATGTTCGCGCCCGCCATGCTGTTTTCTATATCGGGCCTCATGGTCGGCGTCTCCGCTCTCGCAACGACTGCGGACATCGTCGGCGATCTCGCCGTATACGGAACCCCTTGGTACGTTTTTTGGACCATCATCCAGCGCGGCTCGTGGACGGTCTTTAAACGCCTCCCGCTCCTTTTTGCCGTAGCGCTGCCCATCGGTCTTGCCCAAAAACAACCGGCTCGTTGCTGCCTCGAGGCTCTCGTCGCCTATTTTGCCTACTGCTTCTTTTTGAGCGAGATCATTAAGCTGAGCGGAGACAACCTTGGACTTGAGTACCCGTCATCTTTGACCACCGCCAGCGGTATCACCGTCATCGACGGCATCAAGACGCTCGACACCGGCATTATCGGCCCGCTGGCGGTATCGGCAACCGTCGTCACCATCCATGACCGCTTCTACGATGCCAAGGTTCCCGATTGGCTCGGCACCTTCTCGGGCTCCTCGCTGGTCTACCTCATCAGCTTTTTTGCCGTGTTTGCCCTTGCTGCTATCTCGGCCGCCATCGTGCCCTACGTATACGATGTAACCGATACGCTGCGTCACGCGCTTGCAGGCGTCGGTCCCTTTGGCGTGGGCATCTTTGTCTTTTTAGAACGAGCACTCGAGCCCTTTGGCCTGCACCACCTGCTCTACATGCCGATCTACTACGACAACCTGGTCATTAACGACGGCATCTACGCCACGTGGAGCAGTTTGCTCCCCATCCTCTCCCATAGCACGCGCCCCCTTAATGAGCTTGCGCCGTGGGCCGGTTTTACCGCCACCGGCTGGGTCAAGCTCTTTGGCCTTCCTGCCATCGCAGCTGCGTTCTACTCCACCGCAAAACCCGAGCGCCGCGCCGGCCTCAGGGTCATCCTTGTTCCCGCCATCATCGCCTCGGTGGTTTGCGGCGTTACCGAGCCACTCGAGTTTCTCTTTATGTTCACCCACCCCGGGCTCTTTTTGCTCTACGCCGTCTTATCGTCTTGCCTTGCCACAACCATGAATCTCTTTGGCATCGTCGGCATCTTCTCGGGCGGCCTGATGGAGATGGCAGCCTTCAACTTTATTCCGCTCATGCGCACGCATGCCGGTGCCTATCTTTTGGCGCTCGGTATCGGCCTTGCCTTTAGCCTCATCTTTTTTGTTAGTTTTCGAGCACTCATCTTGGTCTATGACCTTAAGACTCCGGGCCGCGAGGATCATGTCGCCAATCGCGCGGCAATCGATTGTTTAACGGGAAGCGACTTTGCCAAAGAGCAATCTCCCAATGACGAGGTCAATAGTCGATCCGATCAAGATCACGTCCTCGCTGAGCGGGTAATTCAGCTTTTAGGTGGCGTTGGCAATATCGTGGGCGCAACCAACTGCGCCACGCGCCTGCGCGTCGAGGTCGCAGACCCTTCCATCGTTGCAGATAACGCGTCGTTTGTCGCGGTGGGCGCCAAGGGCCTCATCATTACGGGCAAGACCGCCCAGGTGATCATCGGCATCTCCGTTCCCCGCGTTAAAGAGCATTTTGACCAGATCATGGGCCTCGAGCCGGAATTTGTGCCCACCACCTCGGCCTCCCCTGCCGCCAGCGCAGCCCATAAGCGCGGCGATATCTGCTTCTTCGATATCGACGGAACGCTCGCCTGGCAAGACCCCAGGCTCGCCCAAGACCTTCCCGAAGACGAGCGGGACCTCTCCCCCTATCCCAACGAGGCGGTTTCGCAGGCAATCCGCGAGTTTGTCGCCAACGGCAACATGGCCTTCATCTGCACAGGGCGCACCCTCAGCTGCATCCACCCCAAACTTCTTGAGCTACCCTGGACCGGCATCGTCTGTCTTGCGGGCGGTTACGCCGAGATCGACGGACACACAATTCGCGATCTGTCGATGACGCCCAGTATGCTGCAGCGTCTTGCCCCCTACCTTGAGCAATCGGGCGAGGTCATCCGCTTTGAGGGCCTCAACGGCGTCGTGCGCATGAGTGCCGATGCCACCGATGCTCCCGGATACGCGCGCACCCTGGGCGATGCAGTCACGCAGCTGCAACATTACAGTGTCTACAAGATCTTGATGTCTACATCGCTCGCCAACCACATCGCTCAAGATAAGGCACTTGAGCCGCTGCTGTGCTTTAACGAGCTCGAACTCGAGGTAACCGAAATCTCGCCCCGCGAATGCACGAAGCGCGGGGGCATCCAGTCTGTACTCGACGCCCTCGATCCCCACCACGGAACCGTATACGGCATCGGCGACGCCAGCAATGACGTCTCGCTGATGAACGCCGTCGATGTCGGTATCGCCATGGGCAATGCACCGGACTATCTCAAGGATAAGGCCGATTACGTGACCGACACCGTCGATCACGACGGTGTCGTTGCGGCGCTCGAGCATTTTAGGCTGATTTAGGCGCGCTCCATCAAACGCACGCCCGTTGTCCCAAATCGCCAAAACTGCCGCGCCAAACGCCCTAATGTGGCAATATGTTGTCTGCATATTGCATCAACGCAACCTCAGAAAGAATGCGAGAACCCGTGTCCAGTCCGTTTACCAGCTTTTTAGCCCAGCACTTTGACCAGATTAACGACTATCTGGCCACGTTCTTTGACGGACAGGCGACCTCTGCCGATATCGAGCGCTACCTGTATGCGCCGCTCTCGGCTTTTACGGCCAACGCCGGCAAGCGCCACCGCCCGCTTATCTGCATGCTCGCCGCAACCGCAGTGGGCGGCAGCTTTGAGAGCGCCCGCAGCGCCGCGGCAGCTATCGAGCATTTCCAGTCGGGCGCGCTGATCCACGACGACATCGCCGACAACGGACAGCTTCGTCGAGGCAAGCCCTGCATGCACCTTACCGAGGGCACGGGCCTTGCCATCAATTGCGGCGACCTGGCGCTCACCATGGTCACCAAGACGGTTCTCGACGACCCCACGCTGGAGTCCGACGTGAAGCTGCGCGTGCTCCACGAGCTTACCGAGATGATCGTCCGCACCATCGAGGGTCAAGCGCTCGACCTGGGTTGGGTCCGTGACGGGCGCTTTGATATCTCGGTTGATGACTACCTGGACATGGCGACGCACAAGACCGCGTTTTACAGCGGAGCCACGCCGCTTGCCGCCGGAGCCATTATCGGCGGCGGCAGCGATGAGCAAATCGAAGCGCTGCGCGCCTTTGGCCTACACACAGGCCTCGCCTTTCAGATTCAGGACGACCTGCTCAACCTTGTCGGCACTAAGGAAGCCGCCAACAAGGACTTCCGCACCGACATCACCGAGGGCAAGCGCACGCTTGTCGCCGTACACGCCCTCTCTGATGAGCGCCACCACGACGAGGTCGAGGCGATTCTTTCCTCGGGCACCGATGATCCCGCGCAGCTCGCACGCGCCGTGGAGATCTTCCAGGAGACCGGCTCCATCGATTACGCCCACACTTACGCGCTCGACCTGACCGCTAAGGCCAAAGCGGCCATCGAGAACGTTGAGCTTGATCCGCACGCACGCGAGCTGTTCCTCTCCATGGCAGATTTCTTTGTGGAGCGCCTTAACTAACGGGGGTTATAAAACCTGTCAGCAGCGTATTTAGGCACAACTTGCTACACTGTTGAGTGCATGTTTATGCATCCCTTTGCGTTGTCTATCCGACAGACGCTCAAATAGTACGAATGGTACGCCGAAAGGGGTTCGTTCATGGAACCTATTACAACGGGCATGCAAGGAGCAGCCGTCGAAGACGTGCAGTCTCGTCTCCTACAGCTCGGCTACACGATTGATGCCGCCGAAGTCACCGACAAGTACTTTGGAGCCACCACTGAGCAGGCCGTCAGCACCTTCAGGCTCGACAGCGGCCTTGCTGCCGGTCATGCCGTCGATATCCCCTGCTGGAGCGCCCTTGTAGACGCTTCGTATAAGCTGGGCGACCGCACTCTCTATCTGCGCATGCCCAATTTCCATGGCGCCGATGTGCAGGCCCTGCAGCGCGCTCTCAACGTTTTGGGCTTTGCCTGTGGCGAAGACGACGGCTACTTTGGTCCGCATACCGAGGCCGCCCTGCAGCAGTTCCAGGAAAATGTCGGCCTGTTTGCCGACGGCATGGCCTTCCAGGACACCTACGCCTACATCAACCGCCTGCACCATGTGTGGGAGGGCAAGCCCTCGGTCACCGAAGCCGAGTCCCGTATCGGTTTTGCTCGCGCCGCCAACGTGCTCGAGCGCTTCCAGATTGCCGTTATCGGCGAGGACCCCATCGCGCGCAGTGTTGCGTCGCGCATGTGGAATATCGCCACGGCAACGACCGACAACAGCGGCATGATGCTCTGCGACTCCGAGGTCCCAACCGACGTTGACCTGGTGCTCGAAATCGCAAGCGACGAGCTGCCCGCCGACGCCGCACCGCGCGCCACGATTGCCCTCGCCGAGTGTCACAACCTGGCCCAGCGCATCCGCACTGCCAATGTCGCCGCGCAGCAGAAGCCGGCTCGCATTCGCATTGAGCTCACGGGCATGACGCGCTACAACGGCACTTTCACGGCCAGCGACGCGCAGACACTCGCCGTACGCCTGCTCGATGGCGTTTGCGATGCCCTCGCAGATTAGGTAAACTAAACGAGTTGCTTTTGGGCAACACCACACATTGGGACGTAGTTCAACGGTAGAACTCCGGTTTTTGGTGCCGGCTGTTGGGGGTTCGAATCCCTCCGTCCCAGCCAAAGAAACAAGCCTCTCGAACGCATAGCCGATCGGGAGGCTTTTCTTGTGAGCAAGCGGAGGGATTCGAACCCGCAAGGAATCTACCTATATAAGACAGACGCCCCAGGCCCATAACGACCAAGAGCGCCTTGCATCTAGAATTATCAGCCCCGTTCCGAAAAGCGAGCCGCATGCGACAACCAAGTAGCCGCAGGCCCCGGGAGAGTGGGGACACCGGCTTAGGTTTATCGCGAGTTCCGCACGAACAGGAGGCCACTTAATGTGGCCTCCGTCGTGA
>UQRW01000035.1 GCA_900543515.1 uncultured Collinsella sp. | reverse complement strand
GAAGGTCTATGCCTCGCCTTTTTCATGCCAACTTGTTCGCTCTGGACGTCGCTCGCTGCCCGTCCTCTACCTGCGGCGTTCTCTTGGGTAGTCATTGGGGACGTTCTTAAATGACTAGGTTGAGTAAATTGCTATTCGAGTTTATTTAATCTGCTTTGTTAGAAATTAAGCAATTTAACTGCTTAAAGCAATCAACGGCGTTTATCTGCTATCGATAATAATGCTCAAAAAATCGTCCGAGAAGTCGCAGTGCATTTTTTGATGCGTCGCACGTCAAGTGATTTGGCAAGTTCTTGGTTAGATATTGGTCAGTTTTGGGTCAACCTTGCCAAAAGCTTGACGAATGCAAATCTAGACGTCGGCGAATGAACATTTCAGGCAGGTTCCAAGCAAAATTCTGGGCTGATTCTCGATAATCGCCTTCAATCGCCCCTTGCCAAGCGCTGGCCTCGCGTACAATCTGCTCCGACATTCGCGCGCCATCCGGCGCTTAAGAGGGGAGGGCCCCATGGCAAACGAGATTTGGACCATCAAGCGTTGTCTCGAGTGGACCAAGGAGTACCTGGCCGAGCGCGGCGAGGAGCACCCCCGTCTTTCTGCCGAGTGGCTGCTCTGCGCTGCCACGGGTTTGGCACGCATCGACTTATATATGCGCATGGACGAGACGCTTAACGCGGCTCAGCTCGAGACCATGCACGCGGCCGTTGTTCGTCGCGCTAAAGGTGAACCGCTGCAGTACATCACCGGCAGCACGCAGTTTCGCATGATCGACGTCACGTGCGCCCCCGGCGTGCTCATTCCGCGTCCCGAGACCGAGATGCTCGTCGAGGAAGTCCTCAATTATCTGGATGCCGAGGTGCTGAGCCCCGAGGCTGCTGCCCGTCAGCGTGTTGAGCTGCCTTGGAACGATGAGGTCGAGCAGGCTCGCAAGGCTGAGGCCGCGCTGGCAGACGAACGCGCGACCGCCGAGCGCCGTGCCGCCAACCTGACGGCCGCCGATGAGGCTGCGCTGGGTAGCGACGTGCTCGGCAGCCGTGCCTATGCCGAGGAGCTGGCCGACCGCGAGGCCGAGGAAGCCGCCGCGCAGGCAGCAGAAGCCGAAGTCGCGGAAGCCGCCGAGTCCGAGCTCGACGAATACGGCATCGCCATCGAGGGTGCCGACCAGGAGACGGCTTCAGCTCAGGATGCCGCTTCGCCTGCCCCAGCCGAGCCCCGCATCGCCCGCGTTCTCGAGGTCGGCTGCGGCACGGGCTGCATCTCGCTCTCCCTTGCCTGGGAGCGCCGCGGCCACGTTACCTGCACCGCCACCGATATCGAGCCGCGCGCCATCGACCTTGCTACCAAAAACCGCGATGCGCTTGGCCTCACGTCCGACGAGGTCGCCTTCAGCCTCACCAACCTGGTGAGTTCCATTCCCCGCGAAGAGTGGGGCACCTTTGACGTACTCGTCTCCAACCCGCCCTACATCCCCACCGATGTCATGCGCTCGCTGCCGCATGAGGTCAAGGACTTTGAGCCCGATCTGGCGCTCGAGGGCGGTGCCGACGGTCTCGATATCTTCCGCCGCCTGCTCAACGCGGCGCCCTACATGCTGCGTGCCGGCGGCCTGTTTGCCTGCGAGCTCTACGAGGGCGCGCTCGACGCCGCGGCCGAGCTCTGTCGTCAAGCAGGCCTTTCGGACGTGCGTATCGTCCACGACCTCACCGATCGTCCCCGCATCGTTCGAGCCATCGTCACCGAGCCCAAACAGCGTATTTAAGCTGAATAAATAGACATTTGCGCAAGTTTGTCCTTGCAATATACCGTAAAACTTCTACTATAGAAGGAGAAAGGTATGTCAAATCAGCTGCATCGGTACCGTATCGTGCTTGATTACATTGAACCTTGGCTTGATGAGCAGGATGAAGCTACGCTGAAGCAGATTTATGCAGACCTTTTGGTGCTCGAGAAGGAAGGTCCCAGCCTTGGTCGTCCGCTGGTTGACCGCGTAAAGGGCTCGAAGCTTCATCATTTAAAGGAGCTGAGAGTGACGTCGTGTGGTGGGCAGGTGATTCGCATCCTCTTCGCCTTTGACCCCAAGCGCCAGGCGGTATTGCTATTGGCGGGTGATAAGTCGCGAGCGGGATCGTCAAGGGCAAAATGGAACGGTTGGTATGCGATCAACATTCCAAGGGCCGAGCAAATATACCGTCGCCACGTAAGGAGGCTCGATCGAGATGGAACTGCATGAGTATATGGAATCTCGCGGGATAACACGCGACTCCATTACCGCCGAGCAGGAGAGGACTCGCGATCGTATCGAAGCCTATAAGCTTGCTCAGATTCGCAGGTTAAAAGATCTAACACAGGCGTCGGTCGCCCAGTCGATGGGCGTTTCTCAAAAACGTGTATCCGAGCTCGAGCGTGGGGAGTTGGGTTCGATGAGGCTCGACACGCTGAGCAGGTACGCAGAGAGCCTCGGCGGAAAACTGGTTGCAAGCATCGAGTTTCCCGATCGTACCGTTACGCTTGCGCGCTAAAAATCTTCAATTAACCCCCTCACTTTCACCGACTACTAGAGCCGCTCACCAAACCAACATGCGCTCTGGGCAAATAGGTTGAACGTTTCGTGCGAGAATGCCCCACAGTAAACAAACTTGCACCGGAGCGTAAGGGGCTGGCATACACATGCAGACGGTCTATCGGGTATACGAGGGAACGCGCGAGCCGCATCGGCTTGCCGTCGAGCGCACAGCCGAGGTGCTCGGCCGCGGCGGCCTGGCCTTGATTCCGACCGAGACCGTCTACGGTGTCGCCGTGGCAGTCAACGCCTTCTCGGACGCCGTGCCCCAAGATACAAGCGAATTCCCATCGTGGCCGCGCGATCCGCAGGCTGCCGTCAACGGTGCCGCAGCCCCTGCGCTCGGCACCGGCTATCGACGCATCTTCACTCTCAAGCAACGTGAACTCACCCAAACCGTCGCTTGGCTGGTCGATGGCGTCGAAGCGCTCGACCGCTATGGCGTGGATATCCCGGAAGATGCCCGCGTACTTGCGCGACGATGCTGGCCGGGAGCCCTGACTATCGTGGTCAAGGCGGCTCCCTGCGTGCCGACCTTTATGCGTGCTGCCGACGACACCGTGGCCCTGCGCGCTTCGGCCTCTCCCGTGGTCCAAGCGCTCATCCGCGCCTGCGGCAGTCCCCTTGCCTGCACGAGCGCCAACACACACGGCGCGCCCTCGCCGGCAAGCTTTGCCGCCGTCGAAGGTCGCATCCTGGAGGGGGTCGATGTTGCCGTCGACGCCGGCGAGACTCCGTGTCGCGACGCCTCGACCATCGTGTCGTTCCAGCACGGCGGGCTCCAGATCCTGCGCCAAGGCGCACTTCCCGCATCAGAGATCGAACGGGTCCTGTCCGACCCGATGCAATAGAAAGGTGTAAGCGATGTCGTTGAATCTGGGCAGCCTGGGCATGGAAGATGCCTCGTTTAACTTTGGCGGTTCCTACATCATGGCGCTCGACTGCGGCACCACCTCGGTACTTGCGACCATCGTCGACGAGTACGGCTGCATCGTCGCGCAGGCGCGTCGTAGCGTCAAAACCAGCTTCCCGCGTCCCGGTTGGATAGAGCAAGACCCCATGGAGGTGCTTGCCAGCCAGATCGGCGTGATGATGGAGGTCCAGTTTAAGAGCGGCATCCATTCTGACCGCATCGCCGCCATCGGTATCTCCAACCAGCGCGAGACCACGGTGGTGTGGGACCGCATAAGCGGCCAACCCATCTATAACGCCATCGTGTGGCAGTGCCGCCGTACCGCGCCGGCAATCGACGCGTTGGTTGAACAGGGTTGCGAGGAGCTGGTGCGCTCCCGCACGGGACTCACGCTCGATCCGTATTTCTCGGCTTCCAAGGTGCAGTGGATCCTCGACAACGTCGACGGTGCGCGTGAGAGCGCGGCGGCGGGCGACCTCATGTTCGGCACCATCGACACCTGGCTCATCTACAACCTTACCGGCAGCCAGGTCTTTGCCACCGACTACACCAATGCCAGCCGCACGGCGCTCTTTAATATCCATACGCTCGATTGGGACGACGACCTGCTGGCGCTCTTTGACGTTCCACGTTCCATGATGCCCGAGGTTCGTTGGAGCTCGGGCGACTACGGCCGCGTCGCGAGCGACATCATGACCAACATGCCGCCCATCATGGGCGTGGCGGGCGATCAGCAGGCGTCGCTGTTCGGCCACTGCTGCTTCCATCCCGGCCAGACCAAAAACACCTATGGCACGGGTTGCTTTATGCTCATGAACACCGGCGACGAGGTCGTCGAATCCAAGAACGGTCTGGTCTCCACGATCGGTATCGCCGCGGACGGCAAGATCAGCTATGCGCTCGAGGGTTCTATCTTTGCCGCCGGCTCAACCATGAACTGGTTGCGCAACAACATGGGCATCATCTCGAGTGTGAGCGAGTCCGCGCAACTCGCCGCTTCGATCAACGACAACGAGGGCTGCTACTTCGTCCCCGCCTTCGCTGGCCTGGGCGCTCCCTGGTGGGACCCGCGTGCCCGCGGTATCGTGTGCGGCCTGACCGGTGCCTCGAGTCGCGCGACCATTGTGCGTGCGGCCTGCGAGTCCATGGCCTACCAGAGTTATGATGTGCTGCGCGCCATGGAGCAGGACGTGGGACTTTCGATTGAGCGCCTGTCCGTCGATGGCGGCGCCTCACGCAACGAGTTCATCATGCAATTCCAGGCCGACCTGCTGGATATCCCCGTGCTGCAATGCGAGACGGTGGAGACCACGGCAATCGGTGCCGCGTACTTGGCGGGTCTTGCCGTCGGCTATTGGGAAGACCTTGAAGAGCTGGAGCAAAATGCCCAGATCGTTAGGACCTTCCTTCCCCATATGTCCGCCGAGCGTCGCGAGCAAAACCTTGCGGGCTGGCGTGATGCAGTCAAGCGCTCGCTCAGTACCGCACAGTAGGGCTGCGATGGGCTGCTCGATACAACAAACCGCTAAACTTATGCATGGCGTGCGGCGGCAACATTGCTGCGCGCCTTGTCAGCAAGGCCGTTTTGCGGCTGCAACGAAAGGGGCAATCAACCCATGACCGTCACCTACGATGCGTCCCGTGTGACGCTTGTCGATCATCCGCTCGTCCAGCACAAGCTGTCGATCCTGCGCGACAAAAACACCGGCACCAACCAATTCCGCCAGCTTGTGCGCGAGCTTGCACTTTTTGACGGCTACGAGGCCATGCGCGACCTGCCCATGGAAGACGTCGAAGTCGAGACCCCCATCACCACCGCAACGTTTAAGCAGCTCGCCGGCAAAAAGCTTGCCATCGTTCCCATCCTGCGTGCAGGCCTTGGCATGGTCGATGGCATCCTCGACTTGGTACCCTCCGCTCGCGTGGGCCACATCGGTATGGAACGCGACGAGGTCACCCACGAGCCGCATGAGTATTACTGCAAGATGCCTAAGGATATCGACCAGCGCATCTGCCTGGTTGTCGACCCCATGCTCGCCACGGGCGGTTCGGCTGAGATGGCCATCAGCTACCTGCGCGAGCGCGGTGTCAAGGATATCCGCATGCTGTGCATCGTCGCCGCGCCCGAGGGCCTCAAGTCACTGACCGAAAAGGACCCCGACGTACATATTTATACGTGCGCCATCGACGACCATCTCAACGAGGCCGCCTACATCGTTCCCGGCCTGGGCGACGCCGGCGACCGCATCTACGGCACGCTGTAATCTCTGGGCCATACCGGCCAACGTCGAAAATACGAAGAAATGGTGCGCGCGGGCGAGCAAAAGACGTCCACGCGCACTCCTGTTAACGGACGTTTTGCCCTGCAGGGTTCGAGAAAAACGTATTACCGTACCTGCGGCATAAAGAAGGTCTTAAGAAAACGAACAGGTGCGTATTAACCGATGCTTTTTCGGTTGTACTTTAGCGATTGGCTCGTACAATAGTCACCAATGTTTGGCGGGAACTGTTCTGTGAGGCGATAAAAAGGAAAGTGAGGACGCCAGTGTTTCAGATAGCCGATCTGCTCGCTATCGTTGCAGGCGCCATCGCGGGCGCAATTGCCTTCCTTCCCTTTGTCTTTACGCTCAAGCCGGTTCTTGACGATAAGCAGAATGCGGACATGCTCAAGGGTATGGTGAGTCTGGCGGTCTCGGCAATCGCTCTGCTCGTCTTTACCTTGGTTGTGTTTGTGTTGTTCGGAGAGGCATTTCGCATGTTCCTCCTGGGCGAGGCGATCGGCTTCGTGGCCTTTATGGCCGCCTGCTCGGTTCGCGTCGCCAAGGCGTTGCGAGATCCTCATGAGGTCGAAAGGTAAGTCGTGGAAATTTTTGAAAAGCTGCCTGATGAGATTAATCATCTGGTCAGCGAGTTCAGCTCCACCCCTGTCGTGGGCGATCTGAGCTGCGGCATCACGCAGTACTCGTTTTGGCTGATCGTCTCCACGATCGTGCTCCTGATCGTCCTGGCCGTGTTCAAGAAGAAGCAGACCCTGGTTCCCAAGGGCTTCTTCGTCAACGGTTTCGAGTACATCATCGAGTACGTCGAGAACGATATCGGCAAGGGTGTCGTGGGTGAGAACTGGAAGAAGCACTTCCCGTTCCTGTGCTCGCTTTTCCTGTTCATCCTGATCAATAACATGATCGGCCTGATCCCGGGAATGAAGCCCGGCACCGGTGCAATCGGCTCCACCGCCGCGCTCGCCATCTTCGCCTTCGTGTACTTCATCTACTACGGATGCAAGGCTCACGGCGTGATCGGCTACATCAAGAGCCTCGCCCCGCAGGGCGTGAGCTTCCCGATGAACGTGCTCGTGTGGGTCGTCGAGCTTTTCTCGACCTTCCTGCGCCTCATCACGCTCGCCGTCCGTCTGTTCTGCAACATGTTCGCAGGACACGTGGTCATGGGCTCGTTCGCCATCATGGCGAGCATGTTCATGCAGCCGCTGCTTCAGCAGGTTTCCGCGGCCCACGCCGTCGGCGCCCTGCCTTCGCTGGCCTGGCTTGCCATCCTCATCCTGATCTATGCGATCGAGCTTGTGGTCGGCGCCATCCAGGCTTACGTCTTCACGGTCCTTACCGCCGTGTATGTCTCCGAGGCAGAGGAGGTCGCGGAGGAGGAGTAGTCTTCCGTTCGCGCCTTAAAGGTAAGGCAATTCGTTAAACCGCCGGTGCCCGTACCCATGGAGCCCGGCAGTTATAAAAAGGTTATCCTGCGTGAAATAAGACACGCACGACAAAGGAGGAATCGTGGGAGTTATCGGTTACGGTCTCGGTGTTATCGGCGCTGGTCTTGCTATCGGCCTGTCTGCTCTGGGTGCTACGGGTGCTATGGCCCGTCAGCCTGAGGTCCAGGGCCGCGTGTTCACCGTCTTCATCATGGGCTCCGCCTTCGGCGAGGCTCTGGCTCTGATCGGCTTCGTTGTCGCGCTGATCGTAAAATAGCACGGAGCGTCAAGTATGAATCTTTCATCCCAGAAGAGCGCGATCGCACTCTCCGCGTCCGCGGCCGCGCTGCTCATGCCGGTTTCCGCGTTCGCCGAGGACGGCGCCGCCGGTGCGGACATCCTCATCCCTAAGATGGCGGAGTTCATCCCGGCGCTTATCGCCTTCCTGATCATCTGGATCGTGCTGGCCAAGGTCGCCCTGCCGGGCATCATGAAAACCATGGAGGAGCGCGGCAAGAAGATCGAGGAGAGCCTCGACGAGGCCGAGAAGACCAAGCAGGAGGCTATCGCCAAGCGCGCTGAGTCCGACTCGATCGTCACCGACGCCCGTCGTCAGGCTGCCGACATTGTTCTCGAGGCCCGTAAGGACGCCGAGTCCGAGCGTGCCCGTATCATCGAGGCTGCTCACAAGGAGGCCGAGGAGATCATCGCCAAGGCCCATACGACCGTCGAGGACGAGCGCAAGTCCATCTACGCCGGTGCCGCGAGCTCCATCGCCGACCTGTCCGTTGCCGTCGCCACCAAGATCGTGGGCGAGGCACTCGAGGACGATGCCGAGCAGAAGAAGCTCATCGAGCGCTACATCCAGGAAGCAGGTAGCCTGAATGCCGACTAGCCGCTATCAGGACAAGGTGCTCGAGACCTACGCGCGTTCCCTTTTGGAAGCCGCCAAGGCCGAGAACCATGTGTTCGAGGACCTCGAGATGATCGAGCGCTTGGCTTCTGCCAGCCCCGAGATCATCGCCGTGCTCGACACCATGTCCAAGCGCGACCAGCTCGACCTTCTTCCCAAGGTGGCAGCTGCCTTTAAGTATGTTGCCGAGGAAGACGAGGATGTAGTGGGCGTGACCGTCACCACGGCGATCCCGCTCGACGACGAGCTGCGTCAAACCATCACTAAGAAATGCGAGCAGGACTTCGGCCGCAAGGTATTCCTTATCGAGCAGGTCGACCCGTCTATCGTGGGCGGCCTGGTGCTCGAGGCCCGAGGCGAGCGTCGTGACATTTCCGTCAAGACGCAGCTGCGCATCGCGCAGGAGACCCTCGCAAACTCTGCTAATTCGTACGGAGGTGAAGCCTAATGTCCGAAACCCTCAATGCCCAGGATATCGCCAAGAAACTGCAGGAGCAGCTCACGAGCCTCTCCGCGACGGTCGATACGCATGAGGTTTCAACGGTCGACGAGGTAGGCGACGGCATCGCGCGCGTCTCCGGCCTCAAGAGCGCCATGGCAGGCGAGCTTCTGGAGTTCAAGAGCTCCGATACCGGTGAGACCGTCTTCGGCCTTGCCCAGAACCTTGACCGTGACGAGGTCGGCGCCGTTCTGTTCGGTGCCGTCGACTCCATCAAGGAAGGCGACGAGTGCCGCACCACTGGCCGCGTTATGGATATCCCCGTGAGCCGTGCCATGCTCGGCCGCGTCGTCAATCCGCTCGGCCAGCCCATCGACGGCCTGGGCGACATCGTCGCTACGCACCGTCGCCCCATCGAGTTCAAGGCTCCCGGCGTCATCGATCGTACCCCGGTGTGCGAGCCGGTTCAGACCGGTCTGCTCGCTATCGACTCCATGGTGCCTATTGGCCGCGGTCAGCGTGAGCTCATCATCGGTGACCGTAAGACCGGTAAGACCGCCATCGCCATCGACGCTATCCTCAACCAGCGCGGCAAGGGCATGGTCTGCATCTATGTCGCCATCGGCCAGAAGGCCTCCACGGTTGCCAACATCCGCGAGACCCTCGCTCAGCACGGTGCGCTCGACTACACCATCATTGTTTCGGCCACCGCTGCCGATTCCGCCCCTATGCAGTACATCGCGCCTATGGCCGGTGCCGCTATCGGCGAGTTCTTCATGTACAACGGCGAGGACGGCAAGCCCGCCAGCGAGACCAACCCCGGTGGCCACGTGCTCGTCATCTACGATGACCTGTCCAAGCAGGCTGTGGCCTACCGTCAGATGTCGCTGACGCTGCATCGTCCGCCCGGACGCGAGGCCTATCCTGGCGACATCTTCTACCTGCACTCTCGTCTGCTCGAGCGTGCCGTCAAGATGTCCAAGAAGAACGGTTACGGCTCCATGACGGCTCTTCCGATCATCGAGACCCAGGACGGCGACGTCTCGGCCTACATTCCGACCAACGTCATTTCCATTACCGATGGTCAGATCTACCTGCAGTCCGAGCTCTTCTTCCAGGGCCAGCGCCCGGCAGTCGACGTGGGCATTTCCGTGTCCCGCGTCGGTGGCGACGCGCAGACCAAGGCTATGAAGCAGGTCGCCGGCAACCTCCGTCTTGACCTCGCTTCCTATCAGGAGCTCGCTGGCTTTACGCAGTTTGGCTCCGACCTTGACGAGGCTACTCAGAAGCAGCTGACCCATGGTGCCCGCATGACCGAGCTCCTTAAGCAGCCGCGCTACAAGCCGTTTGAGGTTGGCGAGCAGATCGTTACGCTGTTCGCTGGCAACGAGGGCTTCCTGGATGACCTGGAGATTGCCGACGTGCTGCCTTTCCGTGCCGAGCTCATCGAGTACATGGACAATGGCTTTGGCTCGCTGCTCGACAAGGTTCGCGCCAAGAAGATCGATGATGACACCAAGGCTGAGCTCTTGCGCGTCATCGGCGACTTCAAGCAGCAGTTCATGGCCAAGCACCATTCGGATGTTTCTGGATCAGAGGAGAACTAAGCCCCATGGCCAACCTTCGCGACATTAAGAAGCGAATCTCCTCGGTTACCACGACCAAGCAGATCACGCGCACGATGGAGATGGTCTCTACGGCCAAGATCCGTCGTGCTCTCGATCGCTCCAAGCAGGCCGAGCCCTATAAGGAGGCGCTGACCGACGTCATGTTGACGGTCGCCGGCGACGCCTCCTGTTCGGGCACCGATCCCATGCTGCAGAAGCATGAGAGCGTCAAGCATGGCCTGATTGTCGTTATTGCCTCGGACCGCGGCCTTGCCGGCGGTTTCAATACGACGGTGGAGCGCACGGCCGAAAAGCTCGCCGCTTCTTGGGCGAACGACGGCATCGAGTGCGAGATTATCGCGTGTGGGCGCAAACCGGCCACGTATTTCCGTGACCGCGAAAACGTCGTCATGCACTTTGAGGGCAACTCCTCTGAGCCCGATTTCAATCAGGCCCGCATGATCTCCTCTCATATCTGCGATGCGTATCGTGCCGGTGAGCTTGACCGTGTCGAGCTTGTCTACCACCACGCCAAGAACCGCGTGGATCAGGAGCTTCGCGTCGAGCATCTGTTGCCGCTCGACCCCGAGATGATCGCTATGGCCCACGGTCCGCGTAAGAACGAGACCGACGCCCCTAAGCGCATCTCGTCCACGTTCGAGTTCGTGCCCTCTCCCGAGCATGTTCTCGGCAAGCTTGTGCCGTCTTATATCCTGACGGTCATCTACCAGGCCCTGATCGATTCGGCGGCTGCCGAGCAGGGTGCACGCCGCAAGGCCATGCACTCCGCGACGGAAAACGCCACCGCGATCATCTCGACCCTTACCCGCACGTATAGTCGCGTGCGCCAGGCTTCGATCACGACCGAGATTAACGAGATCGTCGGCGGAGCCTCAGCATTGGAGGAACAGTAATGGCTAATAACACCGTAAAGCTTGCGGTCGAGGAAGCCACCAAGAAGACGACTGCCGGTGATGGTCGCATCGTGCGAATCATCGGCCCTGTCGTCGACGTCAAGTTTGACGGCGCGGTGCCCCCGATCTACAACGCGCTCACGGTCGAGGCCGAGACCCCGATCGGTCATCTGAGCACGATCCTCGAGGTCGAGAGCCAGCTTCCGGGCGGCGTCGTCCGCACGGTCGCCATGTCCTCGACCGACGGCCTGCAGCGCGGCCTCATCGCCACCGATACCGGTGAGCCCATGAAGATGCCCGTTGGCCCCAAGACGCTCGGCCGCATTTGGAACGTCATGGGCAAGCCCGTCGACGGCAAGCCCATGCCCGAGGTGGAGGAGTTCTACCCCATCCACCATGCAGCGCCCCGTTTCGACGAGCTCACCACCAAGACCGAGATCTTCGAGACCGGCATCAAGGCCGTCGACCTGCTCGAGCCCTACATCCGTGGCGGCAAGACAGGCCTGTTCGGCGGCGCCGGCGTTGGCAAGACCGTTCTGATTCAGGAGCTCATCAACAACCTCGCCCAGGAGCACGGCGGCACCTCGGTGTTCACCGGCGTCGGCGAGCGTACCCGCGAGGGCACCGACCTGTTCCTCGAGATGAGCGAGTCTGGCGTTATTGACAAGACCTGCTTGGTCTATGGTCAGATGAACGAGCCGCCCGGAGCGCGTCTGCGCATCGGTCTGGCCGGCCTTACCACCGCTGAGTATTTCCGTGATCGTGGCCAGGACGTTCTGCTGTTCATCGACAACATCTTCCGCTTCTCCCAGGCAGGTTCCGAGGTTTCCGCACTGCTGGGCCGTATGCCGTCCGCCGTTGGTTACCAGCCCACGCTGGCAACCGAGATGGGCGACCTCCAGGAGCGCATTACCTCGACCAAGACGGGCTCCATTACCTCCGTCCAGGCTGTCTACGTCCCCGCAGACGACCTGACCGACCCGGCGCCTGCCACGACGTTTACGCACCTCGACGCCACCACGGTTCTTTCGCGTAGCATTTCGTCGCTCGGCCTGTTCCCGGCTATCGACCCGCTCGCGTCTTCCTCCGACGCTCTCGATCCCTCGATCGTCGGCGAGGAGCACTACCGTGTCGCCGTCAAGGTCCAGGAGCTCCTGCAGGAGTACTCCGACCTTCAGGACATCATCGCCATTCTGGGTATGGACGAGCTGTCCGAGGAGCAGCGCCTTACGGTCAACCGTGCCCGTAAGATCCAGCAGTTCCTCTCGCAGTCCTTCCACGTCGCCGAGAAGTTCACCGGCAACCCCGGTGTCTACGTCCGCGTCGAGGATACCGTCCGCTCTTTCGCCGAGATTGTCGACGGCAAGGCCGATGACCTGCCCGAGCAGGCTTTCCGCTATGCTTCCACGATTGAGGACGTGCGCGAGCGCGCCCGCAAGATGGGGGAGAAGTAGGTTATGCGTATCCGCATCGTGTGCCCCGTGAGCTGCGCCTATGAGGGCGACGCTGCGTTTGTGTCGATTCCGTCCACGGATGGCGAGTTTGGCGTTCTGCCTGCTCACTCCAGCGAGATCTGCACGATCGACCGCGGTTACGTTCGCGTTTCCGATAAGGCCATGGGCACTGTCGACCACACGTTTGCCGTGGCCGGCGGCTATGCCCAGGTTGCGGACGATGTCGTGACCGTTCTCGCCGAGCGCGCTTGCGATTTGGCGACCGTCGATGCCGACAAGCTTAAAGCTGATATTCAAGGTTTTGAAGAGAAGCTGGGTAATTTGTCGGAGGATGATGCACGCCGCGCCTACCTCTATAATGAAATCGCATGGTGTAAGCTCAAGCTTGCCCAATAGTCAAACGATTTAGCGTTCGACCATTTGCGAACACATCATGCCCGGGATGGCCCAGCCATCCCGGGCATGCTTTTTGAAAGGGTAGACCTTGGATATTATCCGCGTTGAGGGTGGCCACGCCATCGGAGGCTCCGTGCCCGTTTCGGGCGCCAAGAACTCCGCACTCAAACTCATGGCGGCAACGCTTCTGGCGCCGGGCAAGACGACGCTGCAGAACGTGCCCGATATTTCCGATGTCCACGTGATGGGCAAGGTGCTCAAGGGCATGGGCGCTACGATCGATGTTCTCGACGAGCATACGCTCGAGATTGATACCTCTCAGGTCGATTCTTGGGAGGCCCCCTACGAGCTCGTTGCCAAGATGCGTGCTTCCACCGCCGTGATGGGACCCCTGCTGGGCCGTTTCCATCGTGCCAAGATAGCCATGCCCGGCGGCTGCAACCTGGGTGCTCGCAAGATCGATATGCACATTCTTGGTCTTGAGGCCCTGGGCGTTGAGTTCGATACCGCCCACGGTTACATCAACGCTAATGCGCCCCAAGGTCTGCGCGGTACCACCGTCACGCTCGAGTTCGCCAGTGTCGGTGCGACCGAGAATCTCATTATGGCATCCGTGCGCGCGAAGGGCACCACGGTTATCGACAATGCCGCCCGCGAGCCCGAGATCGTCGATCTCGCCAACATGCTCAACGAGATGGGCGCCAAGATTGTTGGCGCCGGTACGCCCGTCGTGACCATCGAGGGCGTGGAAGAGCTCCATCCCGTTACCCATCGCGTGGTGGGCGACCGCATCGAGGCCGGTACCTTTATCGTTGCCGGTGCGTTGATGGCCGACGATCGCGGTGTCGATGTCACGGGCTTTTGCCCCATTCACTTGGGCATGGTGCTCAAGAAGATGGAGCTCATGGGTATCGACTGCGAGCGCGTCGAGGATGGCGTCCATGTGAACCGTGCCGAGCGAATCAAGCCGGTCGACATCCAGACGCTTCCGTTCCCCGGTTTCCCGACCGACATGCAGGCGCAGATTATGGTACTCTCCGCCCTTGCCGATGGCAGTTCCGTTATTACCGAAAACATCTTCGAGAATCGCTTTATGTTCGCCTCTGAGCTGGTGCGCATGGGTGCCGACATTCGTATCGAGAGCCATCATGCCATGATTCATGGCGTCAAGGGCTTCTCGGGTGCACAGGTTACCTCGCCCGATCTGCGTGGCGGAGCGGCCCTCGTCGTAGCGGGCTTGATCGCCGACGGGACGACCGAGGTTTCGGCCATCCATCACATCAAGCGCGGCTACGAGCAGTTTGTCGAAAAGCTGCAGGCGCTCGGCGCGCATGTCGAGCATGCTACCGTCCCCGATCCCGTCATCTACTAATACAGGTTGCCTATGTTTAATAAAAAGCCCCTCGCGGATACCACCGCCCGAAGACCCTCAACTGGTGCGCAGGCCAAGATCTACAGTCGCGATAACGTGGCTCGCTATTCCGAGCGCGCTCGTCAACGTCGTCGTAGCCACACGATTCGTCACGTCGCGCTCATTGTCGTGCTTGGCGTGCTGCTGAGTGCCACTACCGCTGCCGGCCTGTGGTTTGCCACCATTATGGGCAAGCTCGGCGATTCTAATGTCATTACCGACAATCTGCGTCGGGTTCTGGTTGACACCGATGAGGCAAAGGATCCGTTCTACGTGCTGCTTCTTGGCACCGACGGCCGTCCGGGCGAGGATACGTATCGTGCCGACTCGATTATCCTGGCACGCATCGACCCCACGCAAAAGCAGGCGACGCTCATTTCCGTTCCGCGCGACACCAAGGTCGAGTACAAGGGCGAGACCATGAAGATCAACGCCTGCCATACCGTTGGCGGCGCCGAGGCCATGGTCGAGGCGGTCAACGAGCTGTGCGGTGTTCAGATTTCCCACTATGCCGAGGTCAGCTTCGACGGTATGCAGGCGCTGATTGATTCGGTTGGCGGTATCGACATTAACGCAACCGATGATGTTGACGACCCCGAGCACCTGGATATTAAGATTACCGCTGGCCAGCAGCATATGGACGGTGCCACCGCCCTTACCTATGCCCGCTGCCGCTACACCTATGCCGACGGCGATTACACGCGCATGCGCCACCAGCGCCAGGTGCTTGGCGCCCTTGCCAACCAGATTCTCAATAACTTCGATGCCACGAAGATCTTTGGCCTGGTTAATTCGCTGTCCGATATGCTCGTAACCGATATGAGCGTTCAGGATATCGTGGCTACGGTCAACGCCATGCGCGGTATGGATGTCGACGGTATCTACTCGGCCAACCTGCCCTCGTACGCCGACGACAGCACCATGATCGACGGTGTGAGCTACGTCTTTGTCTACGAGGACGAGCTCAAGGAAATGATGGAGCGCGTCGATGCCGGCAAGGATCCCAAGGGTCCCAACACCATGGGTCTTTCCGATGGTTCCAGCTCTACGATTGGCGACCTGAACAACAACACGTCTGACGATTACGCAAACGGTACCGCAACCTCATCGGTCAGCTCTGACGATTCCGATGACTCAAGCGATTCAAGCGATTCGGACTACTACGAAGAGCCCACCGGCGACGGCAACGGCTACGAAGCCAACTACTAGGGTTACGCGGGCTTACCAGCCCGCGTAACGGCTCGACGCTGCGCGCCGCCCAGAGCGACAATTTGTCATTCAAAAGGCAGGGCATGACCAGAAGGTCAATGCCCTGCCTTTTTCATGCCAACTTGTTCGCTCTGGACGTCGCTCGCTGACGTTGATTCAACCAGCGATGCCGACTACACCCCTTGCACCAAAAATCGCCCCGTTCTCGGTTGAGGACGGGGCGATTTCTCTTTTAGGCTTGTGCAGCCAGGCCTATGCAAAGCGGGCGACGAGCTCCTGGAGCACGTCGGTCATCTTGACGAGCGAGCTGACCGGGACGAACTCGTTGACGCCGTGGTAGCAATAGCCGCCGGTGGAAAGGTTGGGGCAGGGCAGACCGCGGAACGACAGCTGGGCGCCGTCGGTGCCGCCACGAATCGGCAGCACTTGGGGCTCAACGCCGCAGGCAAGGTAGGCTTCCTTGGCAACATCAATAAGCTCGGGATAGTCACGAACGATCTCGGCCATATTTCGATACTGTTGCTTAATCTCGACCGTCACGCGCTCCTCACCCAGACGCTGGTTGAGTATCGAGGCGGCGGCATCAATAAGGTCGAGTTTCTGCTGGAACTTGGCGGCGTCATGGTCGCGGACGATATAGCGCGCTGTGGCGTGATCGACGGTCGCAGATACACCCTCAAGGTGATAAAAGCCCTCGTAGCCTTCCGTATACTCCGGGCGCTGCACGTAGGGGAGCAACGCGTTGAAGTCGCAGAACAGATTGCCTGCGTTGACCATACGGCCCTTAGCGTCGCCCGGGTGGATGGACTGGCCCTCAAAGCGGACGGTCGCCTCGGCGGCGTTAAAGCACTCCCACTCCAGCTCGCCGATGGGGCCGCCGTCGACCGTGTAGGCGTACTTGCAGCCAAAGGTATCGATATCCAACAGCTCGGCTCCGTGGCCGATCTCCTCGTCAGGGCAGAAGCAAATGCCGAGTGCGGGATGGGGCAGAGAAGGGTCCTGAGCGATACGCGCGACAAGCGACATGATCTCGGCGACGCCCGCCTTGTCGTCCGCGCCCAGCAGCGTGGTGCCATCGCTGCAGACCAGGTCCTCACCCGCGAGGTCATTCAGGGCGGGAAGCTTGGCGGTACCCATGGCAACGGGCTTACCGTCAACCGTGCCGCAGACCAGGTCGCCGCCTTCGTAGTGTACGATGTGCGGTTTCACGCCGGCACCCGGTGCAACTTCGGTGGTGTCGAGATGGGCGATCAGGCCCAGGGCGGGCTTGTCCTCAGCGCCCGCACTTGCGGGGATATGCGCGCAGACATAGGCGTGCTCGGTCACGTGGGCATCTTCCGCACCAAGCTCGCGCAGCTCTTCAGCCAGCACGTTGGCAAGGTCAAACTGAACGGCGCTCGAGGGTACCTGGTCGCAGTTTGCATCCTCGGACTGCGTGTTGATCTGGACGTAGCGCAAAAAGCGCTCGAGGACATCGGGGTTCGTGGTGGTGTTTTCCATAAAGACCGCTCCAATCTTGGTCGTCGTGTGCAACAAGAACTCTAGCACGGTATGCCACGGCATACCGCGACGCTTGGATGGGGTAGAATCAGCCATTGAATGCAGAAGGGACGGAAGATCATGGATACGACAAATAGCTCGCGCGAACTACATCTGACGGTGGCGAACGAAGACTACTTGGAGTGCATGGTTCGCATTGAAAGCGAAGAGGGGGAAACCAACGGCGTTCGATCGGTCGACATCGCGCAGCGCCTTGGCGTCTCCAAGGCATCGGTCAATAAAGCGGTTTCGGCTCTCAAGGCATCCGAGCTTGTCGAGCAATCGCACTACGGCAAGGTGATCCTGACCGATCGCGGCCGCGAGGTTGGCACGGCTATCTGGTACCGTCATCGCCTCATCCGCACGTTTTTGGTTCAGGAGCTCGGTGTCGAATTTGAGCGAGCCGATTCCGAGGCCTGCATGATGGAGCATGCGCTATCCGAGGACACGATGAGCCGCTGGCTCGCCTATCTCGAAAAGCAGGGAATCAGCGTCGAGGAATAGCGGGATATATATGGATACGAGTTATTACAACCGCTTTGGTGCCGAGGAACTTACGCGCCGCTTGTCGAGCGAGACCTTGTTGGCGCAGGGCCCCATGGGCAGTGTTTTGTTGAGTGAGTACGATGCCGCCGACATTCCACCGGCGTTTTGGAATCTGGCAGAGCCGCAGACCGTTTCTCGTATCCATCGCTTGTATGTCGCCGCCGGCGCGCAGGTGCTCATTACCAATACCTTTCAGGCATCGAGCTATGCCCTCAAGCACGACCAGATTGCGCCGTCCGTGGCGGAGGTCAATCGCGGGGCCGTCGACGATGCCCGCCAGGCGCACCCTCAGCTACTGCTGGGCTCGATGGGCCCGATCGGTATTGAGTGGTTTGCCGAGGACTCTGTCGAGTATCGTGAAATCCGCGGCATTGCGCGCGAACAGGCGCACGCCTTGCTCAATGCTGGTGTTGACGGTCTGCTGATCGAGACGGTGACGTCTATCCGTAATCTGCAGCCCATGCTTGCCGGCGCCCGAGATGCCGCCGACGGCATGCCTGTTCTGGTGAGTTTTGTCGTTGACGATAAAGGCGACCTGCTGGGCGATGGCCTCAACATCGAGGCAGCCGTTTTGTACGCCGAAAAACACGGCGCAAACTCGGTTGGTGTTAATTGCTGTTCGCTTGCGGCCGCGAATGCGGCGGTGCCCAGGATGGTTGCATCGGCGACTACTCCCGTTACGGTGCGTCCCAACGTAGGCGATCCGGTCCAGACTCAGGATGGCCCCGTATGGCACGAGAATCCCGAAGCTTTCGCGCGCGCATGCATCGAATGGAGACATGCCGGCGCCGCAATGGTGGGCAGTTGCTGTGGAACCACGGCAATCACTACGGCAGCGATGGCCGAGGCGCTCGATATATAAAGGGCAAAACCGCTCCATACGGGGCGGTTTTTTTATTGCTTGCATGTCCTCGGCAGCATTTGCCCAAATGGTGAATGCTGGTGCCGGCAGGTTGCTGAGTGCGTGTTGCGGGTATACCTCACGCGTACCATGATCCAAACACTGTGAGGTGTCTGCGCGTGTGCGCGATAATTCATTTTGGAACTGACGGTTGGCGCGCTCGCGTCGATGAGGACTTCACTGCCGATAACGTTGCCCGTATCGCCGATGCCGTCGGCGAGTTGTGGCAAAAGACCAATCCGGGCAAAACGGTATATATAGGGTTCGACACCCGGCCCCTGGCGAGCGAGTTCGCTGAGCTTGCGGCGGGCGTGCTAGCAGCGCACGGGCTGGACGCCGTGCTCGCTTCGCGACCTGTTCCGACCCCTGCCCTTACGTGGGCGGCGGCTTATGACGGTGAGGCGTGCGGCGCGCTCATGGTGACGGGGTCCCATCATCCGCAGGGTTATCTGTGCCTCAAGATTCGCATGGGTGACGGCTCGACCGCCAACCAGGATGTCATCGAAGAGCTCGAAGAGACCATGGCTCCCGAGCCAATGGGGATCGAGGGGCAATATCGCACCGCGGATATCATTCCTGACTATATGCAGGCGGTGGCATCGTTTGTCGATGCCGAAGCCATCCGCGGCACGCACCTGCGCGTGGTTGTCGATCCCATGGGCGGCGCAGCCCAGGGTTATCTAGCCGACTTGCTGCGCGAGCTTGGCGTTGAGGTGCACGAGATTCACGCCGGGCAGGCGTCTGACCAAGAAGATATCTGCCCCGACCCCGTTGAGCCTTGGGTGGACGCTTGCGAGCGCACGGTTATCGATGACGGAGCTTGCGCTGGTCTGGTGACCGACGGCGACGCCGACCGTATCGGTGCGGTTGACGAGCGCGGCAGATATATACATCCGCATCAGATCATGGCGCTCGTTTTGGGCGACTTGGTTCAATTTCGTAATTTGGAGGGGCGCGTCGTCGTCAATCTTTCATGCTCGACGCTCGTGCGTCGCATTGCCGAGGCGCTTGGCTGCCGCGTGACCGTCAAACCAGTCGGTTTCAAATATATAGCGGCGGAGATGAAGAAGGGCGGCGTCCTCATAGGCGGTGAAGAAGCCGGTGGTATCGGCATCGCCGCGCATATGCCCGAGCGCGATGGAATCCTCGCCTGTCTGATTCTGTGTGAGCTTATGGCTAAGACGGACGCGCCTTTGGGCGTTCTGGTCGACCAACTCGAGGACAGTTTTGGTAAGACGAGTTACGGTCGACGGGATTTGCGCCTTGAGGCCGAAGATGCCGAAACGTTACGAACCCTGCTGCCGGGCGTAAACCCCAAGTCGATTTGTGGCAAGGTGCCGCAAAACGTTAGTCATATGGATGGCTTGCGTTTGGCATTCGAGGATGACACGTGGCTGCTGGTTCGTCCTAGCGGGACCGAACCAGTGGTGCGCGTCTACGCCGAGGGGTTCTCGGTGGAAGAACGTGATGAGTTGCTCGATGCTGGCTGTGCTTTAGCTAGGGGGACGTATCCGCTTTAACCATGAGACTGCCTTATATAAAGAGATGCTCGGCGAGCGGTAGGTAACGGCTGGCAAACGTTAGTCGGATCCCAAGATGTGTAGGAAATGTGTACGCCCAGATTCCCGCCCCCGGCGCCCCTCCGGTCTGGCAATATATCTCCTTGCCGCGCGGC
>UQRW01000034.1 GCA_900543515.1 uncultured Collinsella sp. | reverse complement strand
AGTCGAGCTCGTGCGCACGCGCACCTTCGAACTGCATTCGATAGTAACGGGCATAGGTGCCGCCACGGGCGAGAAGCTCCTCGTGCGTGCCACGCTCCACAACGCGACCATGCTCAACGGTCGCAATCTCATCGGCATGCTTAATGGTCGAAAGACGGTGGGCGATAATAATCGTGGTGCGGCCGCGTGCCAGCTCTTCGAGTGACTCCTGCACCGCCTCCTCGCTCTCGTTATCCAAAGCACTCGTCGCCTCGTCCAAAATCAGGATCTTGGGGTTCTTGAGAAACACGCGCGCGATGGCAACGCGCTGCTTCTGTCCGCCCGAAAGACGGCTGCCGCGCTCGCCCACCACGGTGTCGTAGCCCTGCGGAAGCGACTCGATAAAGGCATCGATGTTGGCGCGACGGGCGGCCTCGGCGATCTCTTCTGCCGTGGCGCCCGGCTTGCCGTAGGCGATGTTCTCGCCAATCGTACCGTCAAATAGATAGACATCCTGCTGCACCAGGCCGATGGCGCGGCGCAGGCTCTGCTGCGTCACATCGCGCACGTCCTGGCCGTCGATGCTAATGGATCCGGCAGCCACGTCATAAAAGCGCGGCAGCAGCGAACAGGTCGTGGACTTGCCACCGCCCGAAGGGCCAACCAGCGCGATGGTCTGCCCGGGCTTGATGGACAGATTCATATGGTCGATAACGGGACGCTCGTCGGCATAGCCCTCGCCCAGCTCGACATCCTCGTAGTTAAAGCACACGTCGTGATACTCCACGGCGCCGGCAGTCACCTGCAGATCCGTAGCGCCCGGCTTGTCCTGGATATCCGGCGCGGTCGAGAGCACCTCGTCCATACGTTTAAAGCCGGCGATAGCCTTCTGATACGTTTCGGCCGAATTGACGAGCGTCTCGAGCGGCGTGCAGAACAGCGAAATATAGAGTGCGAAGGTCGCCATATCGACCGCCTGTAGCTGTCCCTGGGCGACCAGCCATCCGCCCAGCAGCACTACGATCACATAGAGCACACCCGAGAGCAGGCCATACGTCGCGGTATAGACGCCCATGGCGTGATACATGTTCTCCTTGGACGAAAGATAGCGATTGTTGGAGGCGCGGAACTTGAAGCGTTCGGTCTCCTCATTGGCAAAACTCTTGACCACGCGTATGCCCGCCAGCGAATCCTGCAGCTGCGCATTGATGCCGCTGATTTTTTTGCGATTGTCGCTAAAGACCTCGCGCATGCGCATGTTCTGCCAAAACATGATGACCGCAAACGCCGCCGTCACCACGGCCATGGCAAGCGCCAGCACCGGAGCGATGGTAAAGAGGATCACAAACGAGCCGACGATCTCGATACCGCAGATGATTATCCACTCGGGTACGTGATGCGCTGCCTCACAGATATCGAACAGGTCGTTGACCACGCGGCTCATCATGTCACCCGAGCTGTTGCGGTCGAAGTACGCAAAGCTAAAGCGCTCATACTGGTCGAACAGGTCCTCGCGCATCTTGGACTCCATGCGCGCGCCCATCACGTGACCCCAATAGCTCACAAAGTAGCGGCAGGCGCAGCGGACGGCATACATCAGCACCAAGCCCACCGCGATCATGCCGAGCGCCTGCATAATGGCAGCCTGACCCTGAGCAAATAGCCCACCGGTCAAATTGCGCAGGATAATGGGGAACGCCAGGTCAATGGCGGCAAGCACCAGAGCACAAACAGTATCAGCAACAAAAAGCCCCATCTGGGGCTCGTAGTAAGAAAGAAACCTCTTAAACATGCAGTCCTCGGAGATAAAACAATAACGTAAGACCCTGGGACAAAATAATCAGTAGTGTTTGCCCCAGGGTCGCCCTCGCTTTTAAAGCTCAGTTCCGCCTAGTCGGTGTGCGATGCTGTCGCAGGCAAGCGCGCCTACGACGGTCTTGGCGTCTTCGATCTTGCCGTCGAGCACGGCGTCGATCAGCTCGTGCAGCGGCACCAGGTCCACGTTGACAAACTCGTCATCATCGGGGTTGGGCGCATCAAACTCGAGCTTGGTAGCCAAGTAGATGTGGATGATCTCATCGCAAAAACCGCAGGACGTGACAATCGACGTCAAAAAGCGAATACGACCAGCCTTAAAGCCCGTCTCCTCATGCAGTTCGCGCTTGGCGCAATCGAGCGGGTCCTCTCCCGGGTCGAGCTTGCCGGCAGGAATCTCGACCGTCACGCGGTCGATGGCGGTGCGGTACTGACGCACCAGTACGATCTTGCCGCTCTCGGTCAGTGCCACAACGGCCGCCGCACCCGGATGGCGAACGATATCGCGGGCGCTGCGGTGACCGTTGGGCAGCTCAACCTCAAGACGGTGGACGTCGAGAATCTTGCCCTTCCAGGCGCACTCCTCCGAAAGAATCTTCTCGTGCAGCTCGGCATCGTGCGGGTCGTCGTCGCCCAGCACCAGTGCCGGCTCGTCAGCGACCTCGCCACCAGGCTCGCCCTCGGCGTGCCCATACATGCGGCTGTCCTCTTCGACGATCTGCGCGTCCACGAGCTCTTCGTTCTTCTCGTCCATCCGTCTCATTCCTCTCGGATTTTAGGCATCCCAGGCGTCGCGGCCGCGCAGCGCGCGCAGGCCGATGTCGTGACGCAGGGTCTTGCCCTCAAAATCAATCTTCTCGCAGGCCTCGTAGGCAAGGTTGCGAGCGTTCTCGAACGTGTCGCCCAGAGCGGTCACGGCAAGCACGCGGCCACCATTGGTCACGAGCTGGCCGTCCACCACGGCAGTGCCCGCGTGGTACACGGTCACGTTCTCCATGGCCTCGGCATCGGCGATACCGGTGATGACCTTGCCCTTCTCGTAGCTGCCGGGGTAGCCCGCGCTCGTCAGGACAACGGCCACGGCCCACTCGTCACGCCAGTCGAGCTCAATCTGATCGAGCTCGCAGTTGGCACAAGCCAGCATGACCTCGACCAGGTCGTTCTTAAGGCGCGGCAGCACGACCTGCGTCTCGGGATCACCAAAGCGGGCGTTGAACTCCAGCACCTTGGGGCCGGCGGGAGTGAGCATAAAGCCGCCATACAGGCAGCCGCGGTAGTCGATGCCCTCGGCAGCGAGCTCGGCCACGGTCTGCTCCATGACCTTCACCATGGTGGCGTGCTCCTCGTCAGTCACGATGGGCACCGGGCTGTAGACGCCCATGCCACCGGTGTTGGGGCCCTTGTCGCCCTCGAGCGCGCGCTTGTGGTCCTGCGAGGTGGCCATGGGGCGCACGGTCTTGCCGTCGGTAAAGGCCAGCAGCGAGCACTCGGGGCCGGTCAGCATCTCCTCGATAACCACGGTGTTGCCGGCATCGCCAAAGGTGCCGCCAAAGCACTCGCGTACGGCTTCCTCGGCCTGCTCAAGTTCGGTCGCCACGATAACGCCCTTGCCCGCGGCAAGGCCGTCGGCCTTGACGACCAGCGGGGCGCCCTGCTCGCGCACGTAGGCGAGAGCCGAAGCCTCGTCGGTAAACGAACCATAGGCTGCCGTCGGAATGCCCGCACGCTCCATGAGCTGCTTGGAGAACAGCTTAGAGCCCTCCATCTGGGCGCCCTCGGCACCCGGGCCAAAGCAGGGAATACCCGCCGCGCGCACGGCGTCGGCCACGCCCGCCACGAGCGGAGCCTCGGGGCCAATTACCACGAGTCCGCATCCGTGGCTCTGAGCAAACGCCGCCACGGCCGCAGGATCGCAGTCGTCGAGAACCACGTTCTCGCCGCAGCTCGCGGTGCCGCCGTTACCCGGCGCGATGTAGAGCTTGCCGGCGCGCGGTGATGCTGCGAGCTTTGCTGCCAGAGCATGCTCGCGGCCGCCGCTGCCCAACAACAGGATGTCGATGGTTTGAGTGTCCGCCTTCAAGGGTGCCTCCTCTATGGATGAATGGCCCGCTCCGCGCGAGCCCTTTGCAAGCAAATATACCCCTCGGCCGCCCGTCTGGGCTGCAAAGGGGTATATCGCAATAACCGTATAAACCGATTACTTCCAGAATCGGTTGATGATCTGCTCGCGACCGGCGCCAACGCCAATGAACGTCACGCGGGTGTGTGCCAGATCCTCGATAAACGCCACGTAGTCCTGAGCCTCTTGCGGCAGCTCATCAAAGCTGCGGCAACCGGTGATGTCGCACTTCCAGCCGGGGAGCTCCTCGTAGATGGGCTTGGCATGCTCAAAGCGCACCTGATGCTCGGGCACGCTCGTGTAGCGCTCGCCATCGACGTCGTAGGCCACGCACACCTTGATGGTGTCGAAGGCCGAAAGCACGTCGAGCTTGGTCACGGCGATGTCGGTGAGGCCGTTGACGCGCGAGGCATAGTTGGCGATAGGGCCGTCAAACCAGCCGCAACGACGACGGCGACCGGTGGTCACGCCGTACTCATAGCCCTCCTCGGTCAGCGTGTGGCCAGCCTCGGACTCATAGGAAAGCTCGGTGGGCATGGGGCCCGAACCGACGCGGGTGATATAGGCCTTCATGACGCCCAGCACGCGGTCGACGTTCTTCATGCCCACGCCAGAGCCGGTGATGGCGCCGCCGGCGGTGCAGTTGGAAGACGTCACGTACGGATAGGTTCCGTGGTCGATGTCGAGTAGCGTCGCCTGGGCGCCTTCAAACAGCAGGTTCTTGCCCTCATCGATCATGTTGTTGAGCAGCAGGCTCGTCTCGGTGATGTAGGGACGCAGGCGCTCGGCCATCGGCAGGTACTCGTCGCAAATCTGGTCCACGGTGTAGGTGGGCAGGTTGTAGATGAGCTCGAGCTCGGGGTTCACGCGGGCGAGAGCGGTCTCCAACTTGTCGCGGAACAGCGTCTCGTCCAGCATGTCCTGCATGCGCAGGCCAATGCGGGCCATCTTGTCCTGATAACACGGACCAATGCCGCGCTTGGTGGTACCGATGTTCTTCTTGCCGAGCTTCTGCTCAAAGGCGCCATCCAGATCGATGTGGTACGGCATGATGACATGCGCGTTGCCGCTAATCTTGAGGTTCTTGGTGGTGATGCCGTCGGCCTCGAACATGTCGATCTCCTCAAGGACAACCTTGGGGTTGACGACGCAGCCGTTACCGATCACCGACACGTGGTCGGAATACATGATGCCGGAGGGCACCTGGTGCAGGCCGTACTTTTTGCCGTTGACGACGATGGTGTGGCCGGCGTTGTTGCCGCCCGAATAGCGCACGACGGCATCAAAGTCGCCGGCGACCAGGTCGCAGATCTTACCCTTGCCCTCATCGCCCCACTGGGCACCGACCAAAACGGTTGACGGCATGTTTACTCCTCACATTCATGGACTGTCTACGCGCCATGCCGGCACGCAGAAGCACAAAACATTCCCAGTATACCCGTGCAACGGGCGCCTGTCCTACTCCTCGGCATGTGCCCCATCAAGCTCATAGAACTTGGTGGATGCCGGCAGGAACATCAGGTCGACGTCGCCGATCGGGCCCGAACGGTTCTTGGCCACGACGATACGCGTAACGCCCTCGTCGGGTCGATCGTCGCGCGAGGCTTCGGCCTCGTCGGCGGAGCGGTCCAAGAACATGACGATATCGGCGTCCTGCTCGATGGAGCCCGATTCACGAAGGTCGGAAAGCTGCGGGCGCTTGCCGGTACGGGATTCGACCTGACGCGAGAGCTGCGACAGCGCGATGAGCGGGATCTTGAGCTCCTTGGCCATGATCTTCAGACCACGCGACATCTCCGAAACCTCGACGGTACGGCTCTCGGAGCGGCGTCCCGGCGGAGGACTCACCAGCTGCAGGTAGTCCAGGATGATGATTGCCTTCTCCTTGTTATGGAGCATACGGCGGCTCTTGGCGCGAATCTCGGTCACTGTGGTGCCGGGCGTATCGTCAATCAGAATATCGAGCTTGGACAAGGTCTGCGTGGCCTCGTTGATATTGGCCCACTGTTCGGGGCTAATACGGCCCATGCGGAAGTCACTGATCGAGATCATGGCGTAGGCGCAAATCAGACGCTGGGCAATTTCCTTGCCCGACATCTCCAGCGAGAAGAAGCCGACGGTATAACCAGCAGCGGCAGCGTTAAGTGCCAGGTTCAGAGCGAACGACGTCTTACCTACAGCAGGACGGGCGCCGATAATGATGAGCTGACCCTCGCGGAAGCCCATGAGCATGCGGTCGAGCGACGGGAAGCCCGTGGGCACGCCCGCAGCCTGGCCACCGGCCTGGCACACTTCCTCGGCCTCGTTATAGGCCTCGACCATAAACTCGGTCAACGTCTTGTAACTCGACTTGACCTCGCGCGCCGTAACCTTGAGCAGCTTGCTCTCGGCCAGCTCGACAACCTCTTTGGTGTCGGTGGGGGCATTATATGCCAGCGCGTTGATCTCGTTGGTGGCGCCGATCAGCTCACGCAGCATCGAATCGCGGCGAACGATGGCGGCATGATGCTGCCAGTTGACGAGCGACAGGGTCTGACCCATCAACTCCAAAATGTACGCTTCGCCGCCCACGGCATCGAGCTTGTTGATGCTTCGCAGGTAATCGATCAGCGAGATGGAGTCGATGGGAATGCGGCTGTTGTACATATCGACCATCGCGGTATAGATGGTCTTATGAATGGGCCGGTAGAAGTCATCGGGCTGCAGCTCGACCTGGGCTTCTTCGACCACCTCGGGCGATAGCAGCATAGCGGCCAGCACATTGGCCTCTGCATCTTGGTTTTGGGGAAGACCCAACTTTGAGCCGCGGTCCTCGACCGTCAGCCCGGTCTCCCTATCGTCATATGCCATGAGCATCCTCATTCATATCGCTTGCGAGCATCCATAGTATCAGCTACGGTCCCAAAACGCGCCGCGCGCCGCCAATCATCACCGAACCAAACGGATGAACGGTCCTGTATATAAGACTTCGACGCAACGTTCACCATGACACCCACTCAGCGCAAAAAACAAAAGGGCGCCCCGGTTTCCCAGAGCGCCCTTCTTAGAACAAGATTGTTGCGTTGCAGCAAATGCTACTCGGCAGCAGCCTCAGTCTCGACCTCGGCGGTCTCGGCCTCGGCGACCTCAGCGGCCTCCTCGACCTCAGCCTCGGCAGCGAGCTCCTCGGCGGTAACGCCGACGAGAACGACAACCTCGGCCTTGATCTCGCGGTACAGCGAGATGGCAACGGTGTGGGCACCGGCAACCTTGATGGGCTTACCGAGCTCGACGCGCTTGCGGTCGATGTCCATACCGAGCTGAGCCTTGATGGCGTCAGCGATCATAGCGGCGGTAACGGAGCCAAAGAGGATGCCCTCGTCGCCGACCTTGACGTCAACGGTGACCGTCTTGCCCTCGAAGGCAGCCTTGGTCTCGTTGGCGGTAGCCAGACGGACGGCCTCGCGCTTGGCGATGTTGTTGCGACGCTCGTCAAGCTGCTTGAGGTTGCCCTTGGTGGCGGCAACAGCGAGCTTCTTGGGGAACAGGAAGTTCTCAGCGTAACCCTGAGCGACCTCTACGACGTCACCCTCGCCGCCCTTGCCCTTGATCTCATCGAGAAGAATAACCTTCATGATGCGTCTCCCTTCTTAGCCGCGGTCGCGGTTGCCACGAGAGGAAACCACGGGGACGGTGTACGGCAGGAGAGCCATCTCGCGGGCGCGCTTGATGGCGTTGGCGATGTCATGCTGATGCTGCGTGCAAGCGCCAGTGACGCGACGGGGCTTGATCTTGCCACGATCGGTCATGTACTTACGGAGAAGCTGAGTGTCCTTATAGTCGATGAACTCAGTGTTCTCCTTGCAGAACTGGCAGTACTTACGACGCGGCTGACGTGCAGAAAAATCATTAGCCATGTCAAAATACCTTTCATTTGGCAACTTCGGCGAACCGAAGCCGCCTCTCACTCAAAAATAGGTGAACAACCCTTAGAACGGGATGTCCTCATCGTAGACGTCGACCGCGGGCGGCGTAGCCACCGGTGCGGCGGGACGTGCTGCGGGCGCAGGAGCTGCGGGGGCGTAACCGCCCTGGTCGTAGCCACCCTGGCCACCACGGGAGCTCATAAACTCGATCTCATCGACGATGACCTCAAGCTTGCTCCGGCGCTGGCCGTCGCGCTCCCAAGAGCTGTAGCGCAGCTTGCCCTCGATCGCGACCTTGTTTCCCTTTGCCAGGAAACGGCTCACGGCCTCGGCGCGGGTGCCGAACATGGTGCAGTCGACAAAGTTGGGATAGTCCTCCCACTCGCCAGTCTGCGCGTTGCGGCGACGATCGTTCACGGCGACGCCAAAGGACAGAACCTGGGTTCCGCCGGCGGTGGCGCGCAGCTCGGGATCGCGGGTGAGGTTACCGGTGATGTTCACTCGATTGATGCTCATAACTCACTACTTCCTCTTGGGGCACAAGCCCAGTCCAAAACGACAGTCTTACTCCTGGTCGTCGCGACGGACGATCATGTGGCGGACCACAGCGTCGGTGATGCGCAGGACGCGATCAAGCTCGGCGATCTGGGTAGGATCTGCGTGGAAGTTGATGAGGGTGTAGTCACCATCGGTGAGGTCGTTGATCTCGTAGGCGAGCTTGCGCTTGCCCCACTCGTCAACGGAGTCGACCTTGCCAGCGCCCTCAGCGATCGTGGTATCGATACGCTTCATAACAGCGAGACGAGTCTCGGGATCGAGCGACGGGTCAACAAAGAACAGCAGTTCATAAGCCTTCATATTGTCACCTCCTCTGGGCAAATGTGGCTTCAGGTCGTGAAGGTGCGCCTGAAGCAGGAAAAGACTTGGTAATAATATCTTTCAACCTCCTAGGCTGCAAGAATATGCAGCTACAACCTCATGACCTCCACATATGCCCATACTCGCACGGTGTTTCATGCGCATTCCAACCAAATGCCGACCAAATGCTTGACGGATTTGTGGACAAGATACGGTGCCGCGGGGACAAGCTGAGCCAAGCCGCAGGTCAACGGGCACAAGGCTGTGGTCGCAAAATGCATACCAGTGGCCCACAGCACCAATCAAAGATTTTTAAATTCATTGCCAAGTCGCTTATGAATACCCTTTTTGAACAATTGAGTTGATCAACCACGCTGGTCGGAAGCCGTTTTTTGGCACCTCAAACCCCACTGCAACGCCAAGTGCGGCCAAGCGTTTTAAAAAATGCTAAGTTTTCGGCTTGCACCTTGCGATTCCTCATGTATACTAACTTTCGCATTTAACGGAGAGTTGTCCGAGTGGCCGAAGGAGCACGATTGGAAATCGTGTAGGCGTCAAAAGCGTCTCCAGGGTTCAAATCCCTGACTCTCCGCCAGTTAATTCCAAAGCAGGCCTTTGAGCCTGCTTTGTTTTTACCCCACGCGGAGGGGTGGCAGAGTGGTTGAATGCGGCGGTCTCGAAAACCGTTTGGCCTGTATAAGGTCACGAGGGTTCGAATCCCTCCTCCTCCGCCATTTTGGTTGAGAAAGCTCCCAAGAATGGGAGCTTTTTTGTTATCGAAATACGTCTCGATCCCACGCTTCCCCAAACATGTACGTCAGCCTCAAAAAACGACATTTTTCGACATCTTTGGAGGCTGACGTACACGTTTGGATTGAGCTCACGGGAGCGGCGCTATTCGGAAGGTGCCTCCTCGTCTCGTATGCTTTTCCAGTTGCGGATAAGTGCCTTGCGTAGTTCGTTTTGTTTTCTCTGGTACCCGGTGTCGGTACAGCGAGGCATGCCGAGTGCTTCGCGAATGTTGTTCATGGCGCGGTGAAAGGCGAGCTGGCTGCCGAACTGAGCCGAAGTGAGCGTAACGATTCGATATCCCATTTGGGAGAGAACGGCCTCTCGCTCCGCATCTGCTCCCTTGCGCTCGAGCTCATCGTGAAAACCGCCCTTATATTCGATACCGAGCGCCCTGCGCTTATAGGTCACGAGCGCGTCGATTTTGAGCGTTCGAGCTTTGGCGCAATGCCAGAGACGTTGAGGGATCTCGAACGGTTTGTTGAGTTCGACACCTCGGATGCCAACGCCGCCTTCGCTTGTTGGGAGCGAGAGGGCGATTGCCGAAGCGGTCTCCATAGGCGAGGCCGAGCGATCGTAGATGTGCCTGAGCGCGAGCCGTGCACGTGTGGCACCGGGTTTGCCGGGGTGCCGATCGAGCAGTTCGGTTATTTCATCCTTGGAGGTGGTGGCTGGTTGCTCGGTATAAGGGTCGGCGGGATTGAGCCTCATGCGATAATCGCCGCAAACTTCATAGCCATATTCGAGATATTCGATCCTATCCATCCACTCGGCAGCGAGCACGAAGGCGAAGGCTTCGTCGGTGATGAAGATTCCGGGCGTCAACTCGTTAATATGCTCGTAGGGAAGATTTTGTCCAAGAATGTGGCAAACGACGCCTTTGGTACGAATTCGCTCAAATTCGAATACAACCGCGATATCGATAGTCTTAAGCATATCGGACGGAATGCCGCAGTCGGTAAGGGCCTGTCGTATGCGCGCAACACGTTGCTGGGTGGAGATGCCTTGTGCGCCTATCTGGTAGTCGTGCCGCGCAAGAGACTGAACCAAATTCTGGGGTGCATGATGGACAAGCCATGCGGTTTTATGCGAAATGAGAACAGGGGTATCCATTGAGGGCCTCTCGCTCTGAGCCGGTATCCAACTCTTATGTCCGTTGAAGTGGGGAAATATACCGGATGTGAGTAAATCAACTCACTCATGCTGTGAGCTCAATCCAAACATGTACGTCCGCCTCCAAAGATGTCGAAAAATGCCGTTTTTGGAGGGTGACGTACATGTTTTGGATCCCTGGCATTCCAGCAATGCCATGTCAGCATCCAGTCCCGACCGTTTGCCGAGCAATAGGGTCGCAATCGGCGCCGAACATGTACTATGTACGGGCATTGTCCAAATCCGTAATCCAAAGGACCCCATCTTGCCCGTCGTCGCCGCTATGACCATTACCTCACATGCATCGGATGCCATGGTCGCTATTCCGTTTTGGCTCGAGATGTTCGCTGTTGTCGCTGCATCGATCTCGGGTGTACTGGTTGCGCGCGAGCACAAGCTCGACCTGGTGGGCGCGGTCGCGCTCGCGGTGGTCTGCGGTCTGGGCGGCGGTCTTTTGCGCGATATGACGCTGCAGGTGGGCAACGTCTACATCCTCAACCAGCCGATGGCACTGCCGCTTTCCATCGCCACGGCAGCCATCATCTACATTTTCCCGGCAATCGTCGACAAACCCGAAAAACTCATTCCCCTGCTCGACATCATCTCGGTCGGCATCTATGCCGCCACCGGAGCGGACAAGGCGCTGGTCTACGGCTTTGCACCGGCGGTGTGCATCATGATGGGCTTTTTTACCGCGGTGGGCGGCGGCATGTTGCGCGACGGCTTTATGGGCGTGGTTCCGGGCATTTTCCAACGTACTAACTTTTATGCCATCGCTGCCATCGCCGGATCGACAAGCTACGTGTGTCTCGTTATGAGCGGCATCATGAGCAATGTCGCCGCGCTGATCGTATGCGTTGTCGTGACCATGGGTCTGCGCTGGCTCTCGCTGCGCTTTGACATCAAAAGCCCCACCGAAGAAGACATCGCGCGCTTTTTGCATCGCAAAAAGTAGGTAGCGCGGGCTCATCCTTCGAAATGCAACCGAGAGGTTCTTTTAGAGCGCCCGCACGTTGGGTACCCTGTTAGGTATATGCCGAACACCTAACAAAAGGATCAACCATGGCTTTCAATCAAACCGCGGCGGCGCCGTCACACAAGATGCGTCGCTGCCTGCTTATGGCATTCACGCTCATCGCGCTCGCGCTCATCGCTCTTCCCACGGCGTCATTTGCCGGCACGGACACGGCAGGCAACGTACTTGCAACCGACAACGACTCTAATCCGTCCGGTGTCGAAGGCGACCTGTATTGGGCCGGTCAGAGTCTCGAACTGGACGATGTCTCTATCGACCGCGATATCATCGCCGCGGGCGATACCCTCTCGATTCGCGACTGCACGGTGGGCGGTGCCGTCCGTCTGGCGGCACGCACCATCGATATCGCCAAGACCACGGTTAATGGCAGCGCCACGGTGGCCGGTCAGCACGTTGTGCTCAACACCGACAGCTCTGCCAACTGTTTCTATGCGATAGGCGAGACGGTTGCCCTGCGAGGCTCCACCAAGTCGGCAGCACTTGCAGGCGATACGGTAACCATCGACGGCACCGTCGATGGCGATGTCGAGGTTTGGGCCGACAAGCTCATCCTGGGCAAGAACGCCCGCATCACCGGCACCGTGAACGCTCACGTCTCCGAGGACCCCGAGCGTGCCGCGGGAGCCGTTCTCGGTGCGCTCAAGATCGACCGCACCGAGAACGAGGATACTTCCACCGTTAACGATGTCATCGGCGGTATCGTCACCGCGGCACTCTCGACCTGCTTTGTCGCTCTGCTGCTCGAACTCGTCTTTCCGCGCGCGACCGCCAGCGCCGCCGGCATGCTCCACCAGCGCCCCATGCCCCTGTGGGTGAGCGGTCTTCTGGGCACGATTGCTATCATCCCCGCCGTCCTACTGCTGATTATCTCCATCGCCGGTCTGTCGCTTGCCGGAGCCCTCATGTGCGGTGTCATTGGCATCGCGCTGGTGTCGAGTGCCTTTGCAGGGTGCGCGATTGCACGCATGGTCGGACACAGCCAGAACCGCTACGCCATGGCAGCCGTTGGTGGCGTAATCGCAGGCGCCCTCACGGGGCTTCCCCTCGTAGGCGGCTTCATCAGCGGCGTGGCCTTTGTCTTTATGCTCGGCTACATCATCCAAATCATCTGGCACAACGCCCACCTCAAGCCGCAGCAGCCGGCTAACACGCCAGAACTCCCCACCGCTTAGCCGCCAACCATCACAAAGGGGCCAGGCACCTTTGTGATGGTACAAAGGGGTCAGGTTACTTTGCACCAACAAACAAAGCGGGGCACCCGATCGCATCGACCGGGTGCCCCGCTTTTCTTGGAGGGTTCTCTAGTAACTTTTTCAAACCCAATGATCATCAAGTCGGTAGGCCTGCGCGTCACTCGCTACGGAGGCAGTACGCCATTGAGCAAAAGGGGGGCAATTATTTTTCACGGCGACCTCCTCCTCGCTTGATGACGAGTGCGACAACAATAGCCGCCACTCCGATGGCAGCCAAAACCGCCACCAACACCAACGTTCTATCTCCCGTCGAGGGCATAAAGCCTCGACTTGCTTCTTTGCTTGGGATGTTGAGCACCGACAGCTCAATCGAACCCGTCCTGGCATCGGCGGTATCAACCCGCAGAGGGCTTTCGGCCGACACGGTCACTTTGGGCTTCGCGGCCGCCACCTGCTTAATGTCCAGACCCTCAGACGCAACCGTCACCGCTCGCTTGCCCTTAAAGGCGGTATATCCCTTGGGAGCCGCGACCTCTTCGACGGTGTAGACGCCCGCGTCCACACCGCTCAATTCCACATGGCCATCCGCGCCCGTGGTGACGCACGCGTCGGCATCCGTCGACCACGAGCCGTCAGTCGTTAGAATGCGTCCGCGGTCATCGATGATGCGCAATTTGGCGCCCGCGAGCGGTTTATCGTCCGAGCTTGAGCGCTTGGTCAGACTGAGTCCCCAGGTGTAGGCGCACGCGTCATCGCTCGGCGTGCGGGTGAATCCGGCGTCGCCGGACTGGTCGGCGAGGGGAGAGCGCGGGTAGCGCAGGTAGACCTCGTTGGGGTTGCCCTTCGCGATACCGTGGTTGCATGCGCTGCTGAGCGGCGCGTTGTACACGGCGACCACGCGGGCGCCCGCGGTGAAGGCGTCGGCCCCGCCGAGCGCGGCGATCAGGTCGCCGGTGCGCACGGTGAAGGTCTTGCCGTCGGCCGCTACCTTGGTGGCGCACTGGGCCGTGATGTCGGTCCAGCCCTGCGCGGGCTCGGTGCCGGCGCGGCCGTCCCTGCCGGCCGAGACGGCGTCGAAGCCGCCGTCCGCGCCCGCCGCCACGTACACGCGCATGCTCGCGACGACCTCGGAGGGGTCGAGCCCCGCGCTCATGGTGTCGACGAACCGCACCGTATAGGTGTCGTAGGCCGTTAGCCCTGCCGGAACCGTGGCCGAGAGGCGCCAGTACAGGTCGTCGGCGACCGTGGCGTCGGCGGCCTTCTGCCAGGCGGCGGTGCTGTCCTCCAGCACGTGCTTGGACACCTTGGGGGTCGCGGCCTTGGGCTTGACGGTGACGGCGCTGCCGCCGACCAGGGCCATGATCGGCGCGGTGCCTGCCTCGTTCTGGAAAATGGCGTCGTCGTCGGCGACGATGAGCCAGTAGCCACAGGGCAGCTCGGCCGCCGTGCCCGCGTTAAGGGCCACGGGCACGGCGCCTGCTTCGACAATTGCGCGGGCAAGTTTTGCCATCAGTGCGGTCGCCATGCGTCTGTCGGCATTCATCCATTCGGCAGCCTCTTGCGCCGTCGATGCCGAGCCATCAAGTCCAGCATCATGAAGCACGGAAAGAATAGTTTGACGAACCGCGCCATTCGCCCACGTTACGTCAGTTGCAATTTTTTGGCCAGCATCGTCATCGTCGACAACGGTCGCCGAAAAGAGCTGGTACGCGTCATACCGCGTCGCAACTGTACCGCCTACCGTAATGGCACCGGTGCCCGCCGCGCGGGCCGTCCCGGGCAGCATCGCAAAAGAGAGCATAGCGACCGTAACTATCGTCGCCACGGCCAACAAGCGGCGCCAAAGCCTACTCACGGCGACCACCTCGATCTCGATCGCGATGGCGGTGAGCATGCATCCATGTCGCGGCAAAGCACAGCAGCGAAGCGCCAGCCAGATACGTCATAGTCAAGCCGGCACCGCCTGCCTCGGGAAGCGTGGTCGAGTATCTGTTGGTAAAAGTCGGCGGGGTCGAAGAGCCATTATCGTAGGTGACGGTGGCGACGAGATTTCTCTCACCATTGTCCACCTTAACCGTAACCTTGTGCTGGGTCCTGTCGTAGGTGATGTGGTCCTTGACGTTGTTCTCGGCGCCCTCGGGGACGACCTCAGAGATAAAGTACGTATAGGTCCCCATCTTGGTGTAGTCCAAAACAAAGTTAATCTTGCCATCGGCAAGGTTCTTCACGGTCTGAAGAACCTTGCCGTTTGCATCCTTGAGCGCAAACGCAAACTGTCCTTCCTGCAGTGTCGAGCCTTGGAGCAGCTTAGTTGCAGAAATCGTAGCCTCACCGGTGTAAGGCACATCATAGACCGCGATATCAGTGCTAACCGTCGGAGTCTCTAGCTGTTCAGGGTACTTCGCCTTCAAACTTTCTGCTTTAGCAAGCGCTTCCTGATATTTCTGCTCATCTTGACCCCTGAGCAGAATCCAGACCGGCTTAGAGACAACATTGTATCCGTCGGGTGCCTTGGTCTCCTCAAGACAATACAGTTTGTAGGCTTCCATCTTTTGCGTAGCGGATCCGAATTTCACCGTGCCGTCGTCGCCTGTCGTATCACTCCGAATCTTCTTTGTAGCTGATTCAAGACCGGACTTCAAAGCCCCATCCATATCAACCTCATAGAGCGTGAACTCAGCATCGGACAGCTTCTTTGTGATTTCGCTCGCATCAACCTTGGCTACCGTGACGCCGTAGCCGCTGCCACCCGCCGAACCGGACACCCTTTGAATTTCCCAATTCTTTTCATGCTTTGCATTGCCGTCAAAAATGCCCGTAAGCGAGGCCGTATTCGACAGAGAGACCGTATCTCCTTCGTTGCCGGCAGGAATGACCTCATACTCAACTTTGAGATACTTCTCATCGGGAACGCGGAGCGTCATCTTTGTACACGCAGCTCCATTTCCATCCCTGACGGTCTCAGCACTGGCGGTGTATCTGTCCGAGTCCAGCAAGCTCCAGTCTTTCCCATCGCATTGATACACTTTGACCTTATCCGTCACCAGCGTGCATTTGGCATCCATGGTATCGATGAGCTCGAGATAATCGCTGTCCTTCTTGAGATCAACTGCCGATTCATTAACCAAGATGGTGTACTTAATGCGGTTACTGTTAGCGACCTGCTCGCCCGCCTTTTGCAGCACATTGTTCTTAATGGTGACGGTGCCACTACCAGGCTTGAACGTCTTGTCGCCCGACTCAGCACTGGCTGAGTTGGTGAACTCCACCTCGTTCTTAGAAGTATCGAGCTCGCTACGCTTGACCGCCGTCTGATACGTAAGTTTGGCGTAACCAGCATAGTTGCCGAGCGCCGTCGTGGGAATGGAGAAGGTAACAGTGTCCTTGCCATCACTGACGTCAACGCTCGTAAGGGGCAAGTTGTCGGCGACGGTCTTCTCTCGCTGGGCGGTACCGTTATACGCTTTCTGGTCATACGGATTCTGGAACAGTGAGTATTTAGCAGACTCCGGCACATAGCTCATACCACTCGGTAGCTTGTCCACGACATTCAGCGGCTGGTTATTAAGATTGCCGGCGCCGTAAGGCTCCCCTCCCGGCGTCTTGGCTCTGTTGGCATAAATCGTCCAGTCAACGATCCATGCGCCTTTCTCATTAGACCCGTCGATTTTGCTCCAGTCGAAATCTCCATTCCAAGAGACTGCGGTCTTCGCCGAAGGCTTCTCGACATCAGGAGTCGAGTTCGCATCGACATAGTAATAAATGTAGTCCGTGAAATATTTAGTACCACTTACTTCCACTGATGCAAAATTGGAGTACCAGCCAGGAAGCGCATCGGATTTTGTCTTATAAGTAATTACCGCATCCGGGTTATCTTTGAGCGCGTTCTTCACCTCGTCGCTTATCCGAATGAACAGGTTGAAGTTTTTCTTGGTTCCAAACGACGTTGAATCACTGCCGGCGTCGAACCACCAATCGACGCCTTTCTCCAAAGGGACATCGCCGATTTTAATAGAATAGCTGTCGACGTCTGGGCCGATATATTGGTTCCAGGCCGTCTGAAACGTATCGTAAACCTTGACCGTTGATGGATTCTTTGCATTAACAATGGAACCCAGTGCTATCTGGAGTTTCCAGGTTGCCTGACCTGTTGTCGCCACATCAGAGTCATTCACAAGCCACTTTTTAATCTGCGTCCCCACCAGCTTCGGCGTAAACGTGCCGCTGTCCGTGCCGGAAACGGAATTGTCGCGCGAGATACTCGCACTGTTGCTCACCGTGTCATACGAGTCTTGTTCTTTCATCTGGGTGTGATAAACAATGCGATAGGGCTGGTACTTATCCGCGTCAGATAGATCTGAGAACGTATAGCTAAACGTTTTACCAGTTGGGCTATCGAGATTGCCGCGGGCGATCTCGTCTTCCCCGTAGAGCCCCCTATAAACGACGTAATTACCCGTATACGTCTGCTTGTCGTCCAGTATGTCGGTGAATGTATAGCCATTCATGTCGGTTTTGATATCACCGTTGTTGAGCGTAACGGTCCATTTGATATCGGACGGCGTTCCGGTGCCATCGCTCTTGTTGATCATGTCATAGCGAAACTTATTTGCCAGACCTTCGCAACTCTTTAAATTTTCTTTGTTTTGGCCCCACGTCCAGGTGGCATTGTTTTTTGAACCGGGGAGCTCATTAATCCAAACATAGTTGTCCACGGGGACGTTCTTGTTCATCACCGAATCATAGGTAATCGTATAGGTCCCCTTGGACAAGTTCCCTAAATTCAGAATCGCGGTTTGCTCATTAATACTCGGCTGGGAATTAAGCGCATTATCATTCAGCTTAAACGACCCAGCCACAAACGAAAAATTACTGCCCAGCACATCCGTAAGCTGGACGTTGTGAGCATAGGACTCAACCTCGAGCTTGAGAGTCCAAGTTACCTTTCCCTCGCCGCCGGATTGAGTAAACTGTCCCGTTTTCGCCCCCGTCACATCGCCGTCTTTAGTCACAACGTCGATTCCGGTCGTTCCAGGAAATTCGATTTTCGTTGTATTGCCGGAGCCAACATCCGGGTTCGACAGCTTGAATGAAAAATCAGCGGCAACATGAACATCGGATGGATTCAATTTAATCCATGCTTCATCAAAGGTGAATATCAGCTTATTGTTCTCACATCTCCAGCTACCGGCCTCTTGATCGGAATCATCCATAAGGCGACCACCGGTATTGTCAAATGCTTTAATGCTGTCCGGAAGAGAGCACTCCGCAACGTTTCGCTCCGCACTCGGGCCATAATTTGGCTCGAACTTCGCATTAAACGAGCCGTAGAGTGTGTCGGTCGAAAGCACGGCATTACCATCCAAGGGCTTTGTACGACCCTCATCGGTAAAAAGCCCAACCGTAACGTCCGCCGTATCGCCGTTGATCGCAATCGGCGCAGTCGTTGCCGCATCCTCGGCGCGCACGGGGGCTGCGCCGTGAAAAACTGCGGCGGTGAGGCTAATCAAAATGAAAATCAGGGCCGCCATACCCAGCGACCGTGAGCGGTGTGCGTCCATAGTTGTCCCCTAATTCCTACAACACAGTGTGGAATACGGCGAATCGTCGAATCGAACACAAACCCCAACATCAACAAGAACCTACCTAGCGCATTGCAAGAACCCATTGGGAAGCAACTTCTAAGACGGTCCGTCTATGCCACAATGCATAAAATACAATATAGATACCAGTCATGTAAACCGCTGGTCAAGAGGTCTTTTAATTTAATACCAGTTGATATTTACCTGTTAACAGTTTTGTATCAAAACGCTTATATTTCGATAATTCCTGTATATGTTTAAACAACTTAACTTTGACCGGAAGCCAATCTGAGGGACAACTGCTCCCGCCGTGGTGCAAACTAACCTGACCCCCTTGCACCAAAAAGGGCGCCGACCATCGCGGTCGACGCCCTTTCTTATTGGCGGTTATAAGCCCCAGCGATTATTTGTTGACCTGGCCGGCGCGGACGGCAGCCTTCTTGCGGTCGGTGGCGTTGAGCAGACGCTTGCGCAGGCGGATGTTCTTGGGAGTGATCTCCACCAGCTCGTCGTCGGCGATGTACTCCAGCGCCTCCTCCAGCGAGAAGGTGCGAGGCGGCACCAGCTGGACGGAGATGTCGGAGGTCGAGGAACGCTGGTTGCCCAGGTTCTTGGTACGGGCGATGTTGACGACCATGTCGCCAGCCTTGCTGCGCTCGCCCACGATCATGCCCTCGTAGCACTCGGTGCCCGGCTCAACAAACAGCTGGCCGCGCTCCTGCAGCGTGCCCAAGGCGTAGGCAACGGCCTTCTCGGTGGTCATGGAGATCATGGCGCCGTTCTGACGGTTGCCGATCTCGCCGGCGTAGGGACCGTACTCCAGGAAGGTGTGGTAGAACACACCCTCGCCGTGGGTGACGTTCATGATGCGGTTCTTAAGACCCATGATGCCGCGCGTCGGGATCTTGAACTCGAGGTGCGTCACGATGCCCGAGGTATCCATGCTCGTCATGATGCCGCCGGAGGTACCGAAGACCTCAACGACCTTGCCCGAGTACTCGTCCGGGCACTCGACGACGGCCTGCTCGACAGGCTCCATCTTGTTGCCGTTCTCGTCCTTCTTAAACAGAACGCGAGGACGGCCAACCTGGAACTCAAAGCCCTCGCGACGCATGGACTCCATCAGAACGGACAGGTGCAGGATGCCGCGGCCCGAGACCTCGACGCCGCTCTTGTCCTCGAGCTCCTCGATCTTCATGGTCACGTTGTTCTCGGCCTCGTTGAACAGGCGCTCCTTGAGCTGACGGGCACCAACGATGTCGCCGTCGCGACCGACGAGCGGGGAGGTCGAAGCCTCAAAGACGATGGACAGGGTCGGCGGGTCGATCTCGATGGGCTCGAGCTCAACGGGGTTCTCGGGATCGGTGTAGACATCGCCGATATCGGTGCGGTCGATGCCCACGACGGCAGCGATGTCGCCGGCGCCGACTTCCTGGCACTCGGTGCGGCCCAGGTAGTCGAAGGTAAAGAGCTGTTTGACGGTAGCGGTGGCGCTGGAGCCGTCGTTCTTGACAACCAGGATCTGGTCGCCCTGGTGGATGGTGCCGGAGTACACGCGGCCGATGCCGATACGGCCGACGAAGTTGGAGTGGTCGATGGTCACGCACTGCATGGCGAGCGGGGCGTTCTCGTCAACCTCGGGTGCGGGCATGTCGTCGATGATCATGTCGAGCAGCGGGTACATGTCCATGTTGCCGTCGTTGGGGTCAAGGCGGGCAAAGCCATTCATGGCGCTGGCGTAGACCACGTGCTCCATGGCGAACTCGAGCTGGTCGTCGGTGGCACCCAAGTCGGCCATGAGGTCCAGGCAGTCGTTGTAGGCCTTCTCGGGGTTGGCGCCCGGACGATCGATCTTGTTGATGACGATCATGATCTTGAGGCCGGTGTCGATAGCGTGACGCAGCACGAAACGGGTCTGGGGCATGGGGCCCTCAAAAGCGTCGACCAGCAGCAGGGCGCCGTCGGCCATACGCAGCACGCGCTCGACCTCGCCGCCAAAGTCGGCGTGGCCCGGGGTGTCGATGACGTTGATCTTGACGTCCTTGTACTCGATAGAGATGTTCTTGGCGAGAATCGTGATGCCGCGCTCGCGCTCCTGGTCGTTAGAGTCCAGGACGCGGTCCTCGACCTGCTGGTTGGCACGGAAGGCGTCCGTGGCACGCAGGAGCTTGTCGACCATCGTCGTCTTGCCGTGGTCGACGTGGGCGATGATGGCGATGTTCCTCAGATTGTCTACGCGCATGTAGTTCCCCTATCTTCTATCCATATACAAACGGCACGCGTATGCGGCCCGCCCAGCGACACAACGCTCAGCGGGAATATTGAGCCTTTTACCGAAAACTCGTTTATTTTAGCGATTTTAGATGAGAGGGGTTTCCTCACCTGCAGGTTCAGGGTCGCTCCACATAAAACCATCGCCGGCACCCATGCCCTCATACAGCACGTATGCCGAAAAACCGCTCTCGAGCGTGGTTTCGAAGAAGCTCACGAGCAGGGCGTCGTGATAGCCGCCGTCAATTTCGACACAACCGGTGTAGCCGAGGGCATAGCGGGCGATGCGGCCCAGCCCCTCGTCCTTAAGACCCATCTTGTGCTCGGAGATAAAGTTGGTGGCAGCCTCGAGGCATGCCTCCTCGCCATCTTCGTCGAGCGCCGCCAGATATCGGTTGGAAGCAGCGTCCTCGATCGCCACAACTACGCCCGGATTCTCGCCGGCGGCAAGGTCGTCCAAGAACGCGCCGATCAGATCGCACACCATGGCGTCGAGCTCGGCGGAGACGTTACCGGCGTCCTGCATATCCTGTGCCATCTTTAGACCTTCCCATCGAGTCTGGCGTCGTTACAGTTCCTGTGCCTCGGCAGCGATCTTGGCGGCAGCGTCGCGGGCGCGCATCATATCCATCGCGCGCTTGTCGAGTACCTTGATCTGGTTGGTCAGCATGACCGCATCGACCACACCCCAGATTACCAAGCCTGTTGAAATCGAAAACCCAAGCGCACCAACTGTACCACGAAGGCGCGAGCAGATTGCCGCGACAAGGGCGGAGACGACAACCATCTTGATAAACGAGCCGCGGCGCTCGCGAAGCGTGCGGGCCTGCGTCACATAGGCAATGCGAGCCGCCTCAGAAGCCTCCGAGCGCATCTGGGCCTCGCGCGCAATGGCCGCCGCCTCAGCCGATACGCGGGTACCCATCAGCGACCTCTCCGCTCGCGTGCCAGACATTTAGAAATCATCGGGGGAGAGCGTATGGACGAACTCGTCGAACTTCTCGAACTCCTGCTCGTCGTCGACATCCTCGGCGTGGGTGGAAACAGTGCCCAGGCGATTCATGATGTCGTCCTCCACAAACATGGGGGCATTGCTGCGCACGGCAAGGGCAATGGCATCACTGGGGCGGGCGTCGATCTTGCGCTCCTCGCCATCGGCCAACACGACAACCGTCGCGTAGAACACGGGCGGCTCGGCGCCGACGATTTCGACACGCTCGAGCTTGGCACCCAGGGCGTCGACGGTGTCGAGCAGCAGGTCGTGCGTGATTGGGCGATCGGCGCGTCCGCTGTCGATGCCGCGGCTGATTGCCGCAGCCTCAAACGAGCCAGTCTGGATGGAGAGGGAGCGCAGCGGCGCGGGGGAATCCGACTTGCTGCAGCGCTCGCGAAGTACGATAAGCGATGGCACGGGACCGGCGGCCATGACGATGGTCTCTATGTCGACACGAACCATGGAACACCTCCGGTACGTAGCGGTTAACAGGCGGCAGGGTCGCCGCATTGAATAGCTATACTACCCAAACTTTCGCACGGCACACAAAAACTTATTGGATAGGTAAGAAAAAAGCCCTGAGGCAACGCCCCAAGGCTCTTCACAGTTTTGATGGTGGACCTGACAAGATTCGAACTTGTGACCTCCCGGTTATCAGCCGGACGCTCTAACCAACTGAGCTACAGGTCCATCATGGTGGAGGTTAGGGGGATCGAACCCCTGACCTCAGGCTTGCAAAGCCCGCGCTCTCCCAGCTGAGCTAAACCCCCACGGAGACAGTAATAAACACCCCAGCGGCGACTCGGCTCTCGCTGGGGTGTTTATTGCGAAAGAAAGTGGTGGACCTGACAAGATTCGAACTTGTGACCTCCCGGTTATCAGCCGGACGCTC